>QZKR01000180.1 GCA_003598065.1 Myxococcales bacterium
ACCCTCTTGAGGCTCGCTTCCGAGCCCGCCAGGGCCTTCCTCGCCCGCGCCCGCCTCCACATTCACCTCCCTCAACCTAAATTAGCCGGGGTTTGAGGTCTGCGGCTCGTTTGCTGCGGCTGGCTGAAGCTGCAATACAAAATCCCGGCAATAATTTTTCATTGCGGCTTGGTGCGAAAAAACACCCGTCTTGACAACCCTTTTCCCGCTAGGTAAGGTGCCCCAAACGGCTCGGGATGTGGGAGGCGGACAGCGGTGCAGAAGCCCGAGGTCTTCGGAAAATATCTGCTGATCGAACGCGTCAGCGTCGGCGGCATGGCCGAGGTGTTCAAGGCCATGGCCGTGGTCATCTCCGGCTTCCAGAAGGTGCTGGCGATCAAGCGTGTCCTGCCGCACGTGGCCGAGGACGCCGAATTCATCCGCATGTTCGTGGACGAGGCCAACATCGCCGGCCAGCTTCACCACGCCAACATCGTCCAGATCTACGACCTGGGCGCGATCGGCGAGAGCTACTTCATCGCCATGGAATACGTCGAGGGCCGCGACCTGCGCGCCGTCTACGACCGCGTGAAAAAGACGCGCCAGCCGATCCCCATCCACATGGCCGCCTTCGTCGCCGCGCAGATGCTCGCCGGCCTCGACCACGCCCACCGCAAAACGGACGGCGCGCTTAGGCCGCTCAACATCGTCCACCGCGACGTCTCGCCGCCCAACGTGCTGCTCTCCTACATGGGCGACGTGAAGCTGATCGACTTCGGCATCGCCAAGGCGGCGAAAAAAATCTCCAAGACGCAGGCCGGCGTGCTCAAGGGCAAGTTCGGCTACATGTCGCCGGAGCAGGTGCGCGGCATGCCCGTGGACGGCCGCTCCGATCTTTTCTCCGTGGGCATCATCCTGCACGAGATGCTCGCCGGCCACCGGCTGTTCGTGGGCGAGAGCGATTTCGCCACGTTGGAGAAAGTTCGCGGCATGCCGATCGAGCCGCCCGGCCGCATCAATTCCGGCGTGCCGCCCGAACTGGACGCGATCGTCATGCGCGCCCTGGAGCGCGACGTCGCCAGGCGCTACCCCTCGGCTTCGGAGATGCTGCACGACCTGCAGCGCTACCTCTATGCGCAAACGCCCGTCTTCGCCGAGGCGAACCTCGCCGCTTGGATGCGCGAGCAGTTCCCCGAGGAGATGGAAAAGTCGCGGGCGCGGATGCTGGAAATAGAGCAGCTCGACCTTTCGCTGTTGGGCATCGACGTGGCGGAGTTGCAGAAGGCCTCGGTTCGCTCGCTGATAACCCCCACCGTCCTAGCCAAGATCAGGCCGGACAGAGAGGAGCCGATCGTCCTGCCCGGCCAGACGACGCCGGTCCCGGCGCGCAAACCCGAGCCGACGCCGACGCCGGGCGGGAAGCGCCCGACGACCTCCGTCGTCGCCGCGCCGCTGCCGCCGCCGAAGGTCGAAACGATCGCCGACGCCGAGGGAACGCCGGTCAAGCGCGTTTCGACGTTTCCCACGGCGCTTGCGGCTGCGCTGCTGGCGGTCCTGCTGGCGATCGCCGCGTCGGGTTTCGTCTGGCTCGGCCAGGTTGACGACAAAACCCATCGCCTCGGTACGAACGGTCAATCGGGAAGCATCGTCTTCCAGGCCAATCAGCCCGATGCGACGGTGAAGGAGAAGGGGCAGGTCGTCTGCCTCACGCCGTGCAAGATCGTCGATTTCCCCGCCGGCGAACACGAGGTCGTTTTCGAAAAGTCCGGCTATCTGTCCGACCGCGCCCGTTTCAAACTCTCGCCTGCCGGCCAGGCGCGGGTCGTCGGCAGGCTTTTCCAGCCGGGGACCGTTCCCGCCGTGCTGCTGGTGCAGTCGGAGCCGCCGGGCGCGACGGTGACGATCGACGGCCGCCCCGCGTCGTCGCCGACGCCGGCGGCGATCGCCGGCGTCATGGCCGGCATGCCGCTGGCGGTCAAAGTGACGCTCGACGGCTTCAAGGACGAGATCCGCTCCGTCACTCTCGACAAGGAGGAGTTCCGCACCGAGAGCGTGCTTCTGACCCCGCTGTCGCCGTCGGTGCGGGTGAGAAGCGAGCCGGAAGGCGCGAAAGTGATTCTCGACGGCAAGGACACGGGAAGGACGACGCCGACGCGCCTGGACGCCCTGGAAGCCGGCAAGGCCTACGCGCTCAGGCTGGCGAAGGAAGGCTTCGCGGCGGCGACGGTGGACGTGACGGCGCAGGCGGAAAAAGAAGAACTCGTCGATGTGGCGTTGACCAGCCTCGCGCCCAAACCCGCCGTTCCGGCCAATCGCGCCGAGTCCGAGGAAAGGGCTCCCGCCGACGCGGGCTACCTCAGCGTTTTCACCGAACCGCGCGCCAAGATTTACATCGACGGACGCTACACCGGGCAGATGTCGCCGACGATGAAAATCAAGCTGCCGCCGGGGACGCACGAGCTCAAACTCATCAACCCCGAATTCAACCTGCACGAAGTCACGACGGTCACGATCAAGGCGGGCCAGACCGCGAAGTTTTCGAAGCGCTTCACGACGGAGTGAGCGGTCGCCGTTCGTCCTTGCTCCTCAACCGTACATCAGATTCGTCAGCACGAGATTGACGAGAATCACCACCATGCCGGTGATGACCACGGCGCGGTTGGTGGCGCGGCCCACGCCTTCCGGCCCCTTCGCGGCATGAAATCCGAAATAGCAGGCGATGATCGCGATCAGCGCGCCGAAGACCGCGCCCTTAATGAGCCCGTTCGCGATGTCGGCGAAATGAATGTAGGTGACCGTGTAATGCCAGAACGCGCCGGGATCGAGGCCGAGCCGCCAGGTGGACAGCCCGTACGTGGCGGCGAAGGCCGTCGCCACCGAAATCAGGATCAGGCACGGCGTCATGATCAGGCTGGCCCAGACGCGCGGCAGGACCAGAAAACGGTAGGGATCGACCGCCATCACTTCCAGGGCGTCGATCTGTTCCTTGATGCGCATCAGGCCGAGGGAGGCGGCCATGCGCGTACCCGCCTTGGCGGTGATGACGCCGGCGGCGATCGCCGGGCAAAGCTCGCGGACCTCGGTCATGCCGGCGAAGACGGAGACGAGGCTTTCGCCGCCCAACTGGCGAAAGGTGTAGTAGCCTTGGAGCGCCACGGTCAGCCCGATCGACGTCGAGACCACCATGACGATCGCCAGCGATTGAAGGCCGACCTCGACGCACTGCTTGACGAATTCTCCCGCCGGCGGGAGGGACGTCGCCATTGTGGCGAAGGTCCGGCCGGCGAAGCGCATCAGCCGCGCCGCTTCGGCTGACAGATTCGCGAAACCGATCCAGAGGCGCGAGGAAAAAGTGACGGGGTGAGCGACAGGCGCGGCGGCCATGGCCTCGTTCACCTGTCGATGGTGGTATGCAGGATCAGTTCCCGCTCGGGATCCCACAGTTCCAAATCGTAAGCGCCGTCTTCCAGGTCGGCGATCGCCCCCTCGATGCGGTAATAGCACATGGAGTCGGTTTGGAGTTTGGAATCGGCCAGGATCTCGATGAGATGGATGCGGTTGTTGATCACGTCGTTCGCCAGTTCCAGCGACACGGCTTCGTACCGCCCGTTGCGAAACCATTTCGAATCCGGATCGGAGTAGCGGGCGTACATCCAGTCGGGGTAGCAGGGGTATCTGACGTTGATGTGCGTTACGTGCGGCCGGCCGCGCTGCGTTCGGAAGTAGATGTGTTCGACGCAGGTCGGTTCGTTCTTGGCGCAAAACGGCGATACTTCGCCCTCGACGACGCCGATGCAGCGCCCCTCCTCGGCGGAGAAATCCTGCACGCAGCCGGACTGCATCTCATAATTCTGGTCAACCATGTAGGGAATGGGCGCATCTCCCCCGCCGCAAGCCGCTGTTAGAATCGCTGCGGCGATCAGACCGCCCCACCAGGCCAGTTTCATGCGCGCTCCTTCACCTTACGTATCAACGGGGCGCTATGCTACCCCGCCTGCGCCGATCCGGCAAGCGATTTGAGGATACGCCTACGGCCTTTCGTTCGTGATCTCGCGCTGGAACCGCAGCTGGAACTCGATGTCGGTGAGCGGAACGGTTACGGTTGTCTGGTAATCGGCGGAAATCCTCACTGCCCGGCCGTCTTTGACGACCGTGATCTCTTCGGGCTTGAAGGAATAGTCCCGCTTTGACAATTCCGCAAGGGCGAAGAGCTTGATTTGCTCCGCCGATTCTTTGCCGGCCGCTTTTGTGGCGATGGAGCGAAGCATGTTGCCAAGCTTCCAGTTGTTGAAATACGGCGGCACGAACAGGTAGGCGGCAAGGACGATCGCGCCGACGAGAATGATGAGGAACAGATTGGTCAGCGAACTGGCCCCCCGGCGGGAGGATCGAACGCGCAAGCGATGGTTGAAGGTCCGCATTCTGGTCGTCCTCCCGCAGATGTTTTGAGATGTACGGCTTTCCCTTAGAAGTCATTATACACGAAGCAGACCGCGGGCGGTAGGGCGAAAACGACGTTTCGCAACCGGCCGATTCTTCAAGCGGGCTTTGAATTTTCCCCGGTTCTCCGGCGGGGGAGCCGCGCGGCGGTCTTAATCGAATTCGGCGTCGGCGACGAGGTCAACGACTTCGCTCTCGTCGTCGTTGGAGGTGATGCTGTAGACCATGTCGCCGGCGCGCCAGAGAACGACGAGAAAACCGTTGTGGCGGGTGATGACCACGTCGCGATTGTTGACGCGCATCCGCACCGATTCGGGGATCACGGGCAACCGGTCCAGGCCCGGCGCGGCGATGATGGAGTAACGACGGCCGTTGCCCTGGTAGGCGACATAGGCCACGGGCGCATCGCGCAGTGTGGCGACCCGGCCGCCGAGCAGTTCGAGGTTGGTGTGGCGGAATTGCGGCAGGCGCACGGCGTATTTGATGCGGGTGGTGAAATAGTCCGCCACCTGCTTGGGATCGGGGGACTGCACGTCGAACGGCGTATTGTCCGTGTGCCGGTCCACCGAGGCCTCGACGATGGGCATGGAGATGTCGATCGACGGCTGGAAAAAGATCCACGCAAAAACCAGGACGACCGCCGCCGCCGGGGCGAGTTTGAGCGCCCAGGGGATACGGCGCACCTGCTCCTCGCGATAGGTCCGATGCACGGCGGCCCGCAGGCTGGCGGGCGCCCTCACTTCCGGTGGATTCGCCGTCTTCACGCCCCGCTTGAACCAGAGTTCGAACTCCACTTTGCGTCGGCAGGCCGGGCAGAATTTGAAATGCTGCTCGATCTCCGAACTCTCCGCCCCGTCGAATTCTCCATCGATGTAGGCCAGTAAATATTTGTCCGCGTCCCGGCAGTTCATGGCTCGGCGACCTTCCGTTTCCGTCTATCCTCGATGCGAGTGACCTCCCCGTCAGCGGAGTCTTGTTTGGACTTCGAGGGTCTGAGGATGCCCTCGCGAACCGCATAATCGTAAAGCGCCCGCTGCAGGAGCTTGCGTCCCCGGTGCAGGCGCGACATGACGGTGCCGATCGGGCAGCCGATGATCTGGGCCACCTCGGAGTAAGAAAACTCCTGCAAGTCGATGAGATCGACGACGAGTTTGAAATCCGCCGGCAGGGCGTCGAAAGCCTGCCGGACCTCGTCGGACATGTCGCCGGAGAACGGCCCGTTCGGCAGCGTGGCTGCGGGATCGGCCCAGGTCTCGACGAAATGCTCCTCGATGTCGGAGAAATCGAAACTATCGTCAAGAAAAGCCGCTTCGCGGCGTTTGCGGTGGTAGTTATTGATGAAGGTGTTGGTGAGGATTTTGAACAACCAGGCTTTGCGATCGGTGCCGGAAATAAACTGTTCGCGGGCGCGGAACGCCTTGGTCAGCGCTTCCTGAACCAGATCCTCGGCATCGGCGGGATTGCGCGTCAGGCGCAGGGCCGTTCCGTAAAGGGAGTCAAGATACGTGTTGACATCCTTCAGGAACGGGTCTTGGGATTTTCCGAACAGAAATCCGAGCATCTGCGAACCTCTATGCCGTGGTTCACCAGCATACAACAATCAATCCTAGCTCATTATTCCCGGCGGGCAAGAATTTTCCCTCGATCGAAAGAAAAGGGTCTTATCTGCAATTTTCCAGAAAAATTAAACAGTTTTGGTCCGTTTGGAAACCGGCGCTCGGCATGGTATGATAACAAAACCGGCGGTTTCGGGATTTGCCGGGGGACATGGAACAAGGATGCGCATCGACATCTTCGTCTCCGACTCCATCAAGCTGACCGGGCGCAAACTGGCCCGACCGGTGGAAGTTCGCCCGCTCGCCGAGTTGCAGAGTCAGCAGGGTCAGCCCAAGCCGGCCGTGATCGTCGGCACGGCCCGCGAACTGTCGGCCATCCATCCGAAATACGTCGAGGAATTGCGCGAAGAGGGGGTGCGGGTAATCGTCACCGAGGCGGTGCCCGGCACGCCGATGCCGCGCTTCAAAAAGGATCTGATCCACGCCAGCCTGCCCAGCCTCGACAAACGCGACGAATGGCGCATTCTCCAGGCGCTTCTGAACAACGCCATCGAACTCCTGATCCTTCAGAACAAGGAACGCCGAACGCAGAAGTACCTGGAAGAACTGACGCATATCGGCGTGCTCTTGTCCTCGGAGAAGGACACCAACAAGCTGTTGAAGCTGATCCTCACCAAGAGCCGCGAAATCACGCATTGCGACGCGGGCTCGCTGTACATGGTGGACGATGTCAACGGCGAGAAACGCCTGCTTTTCAAAATGGCGCAGAACGATTCGGTGCCGCTGGACCTCAAAGAATTTCCGATGCCGCTCAACGACCGCTCCCTGGCGGGTTACGTCGTGCTCAGCGGCCAGCCGCTGCTGATCGACAACGCCTACGAGATCGACTTGTCGAAGCCGTACAGCCACGCGCGGTGGGTCGATAAGAAGAACAATTATCGGACCATCACCATTCTTACCGTGCCGCTGAAAAACCTCAAAGGCGAGGTTCTCGGCGGACTGCAGCTCATCAACCGCAAGCGAGATCCCCGTGTGCGGCTGATCGATCCGCTGACGGCGATGGTGGTCGTCCAGCCGTTCGACGACCATGCCATCGATCTGGTGACGAGCCTGGCCTCGCTGGCCGCCGTGACCCTCGAAAAGAACATGCTCTACGAGGAAATCCAGAGTCTGTTCGAGGGCTTCGTCAAGGCCTCGGTAAAGGCGATCGAATCTCGCGATCCTACGACCTCCGGCCATTCGGAGCGCGTGGCCAAGCTGACGGTGGGGCTGGCGGAGAAAGTCGATGGCATCGCGACCGGGCCGTTGTCGGGGGTGCGTTTCGCCCCCGAGGAACTTCGCGAGTTGCGTTACGCCTCGCTCTTGCACGACTTCGGCAAGGTCGGCGTGCGCGAACACGTCCTGGTGAAGGCGAAAAAGTTTTACCCGCGCGAGGAAGACGTCTTGCGCATCCGGGCGGCCTTCATTCGCGCGGCGATGACGTCGGACAGCTGGCGGAAGCGGCTGGACCGCATTCTGGAAAAAGGCGTCGAGGCCTTCCGCCGCGAGGAACCGCAGTTCGACGCGGAATTGATGAAGATGCTTGGAGAACTCGACGCCGACCTGAAATTGATATGGGAGGCCAACGAGCCGCGCGTCCTCCCGGAAGGCAGCTACGACCGGCTGGTCGGCATCTCCGAACGGGTTTATTCGAGTTTCGACCAGCAGCCCTTGCATCTGCTTTCTAAGGAGGAAGTGGGCGTTCTCTCCATTCCGCGCGGCAGCCTGACGGAGGAGGAACGTCTGGAGATCGAGTCGCACGTCACGCACACCTATCACTTTCTTCGCGAAATCCCCTGGACCAAAGAACTCAAGCGCGTGCCGGAGGTTGCCTACAAGCACCATGAAAAACTCAACCAGGTGGGATACCCGCGCAGACTCAGCGCTTCCGACATCCCGCTCCAGTCGCGGATGATGACCATCTGCGACATCTTCGACGCCTTGACCGCTTCCGATCGGCCTTACAAAAAAGCCGTGCCCGTCGATAAGGCGCTGGACATCCTCCACCAGGAGATGAAGGCCGGCCAGCTTGATCCGCTGCTTTTGCAGGTGTTCATCGAGGCGAAGCTCTTCGGCCTGACGACAGAGGGGCGATGAGGCGGGCTCTTCGCTCGGCGGCGGCGGCCGCGGCGGCGGCATTGCTGCTTGTCGCTTGCGCCAGCGGACCGAGCGCCGAGGATTTGCAGTCTCTTGTGGAGGAACGGCTGGAGAGGCACGCCCAAAACGCTTTGACCCTTCGCGCTTTCGACATGACGGCGCAGCGCAAGGTGGGCGATGCCTATTGGTCGGCGGTGAAAGGGTCGTTCACGTCATCCCTGACGGATTATTACAATCTTCCGGCGGAAGCCGTGGTCCCGCCGGGCGCTTACCGCATCGCCCACGTCTACGATTTCGCCGTTTACGTAAAGACGGTCAAAACGGACGGCGATTGGACGATAGCCGCCTCGCAGAGCGGCAGGCCGCAAGAATGGGAATAGAAAGCTACTGCACCATGCCGTAGCGCTTGTTCAGGCGCGTCATCTTCAAAAAATAGGCGAGCCGTTTTTGGAAAAACTCCTGGCGCGACCGGGCGCCCTCGATCCAGCCGATGCGGATGCGCTTGTAGGAAGCGGGGAACTTCTGGAAGTTTTTCCAAGTCAGAGGATCTTCTTTGAGCGCGGCGAGGATGTCGGGGGCGATGACCAGCCGAGTCGTCCCGCCGCTTTTTGAGCCTTTGGGCGACATCCGGTGCTTGATGGCCTCCAAACCCGCCGCTGTCATTTTTCCTTCCGCCATGAGCCGGCGAACCCGCTCCCGATTCATTTCGGAAAGTTCGCTGTTGGGCCGCCGCGGCGAGAAACGCTGGGCGAAGCGTTCCTCGTCCATCCGTTTCACGGTGCTGTCGATCCAGCCGAAACAAAGCGCCTCTTCGACCGCGTCGTTGTATGGGAGGCGCGGCTTGCCGGAGCGCTGCTTGTAGAAGATGAGCCAGATCTCCTTTTCCTTGTTGTAATGCCTGGCCAGCCAGGCGCGCCATTCGTCGCGATGGGCTACATAGAGCGTTTTTCCCAATTCCATGCCGTTTTTCTTTCGTTCGGGACGCCAGCCGGCTTCCGTATCTTATACTATCGAGCTTTTCAGTCGTTGCGCATCATAAAATTTCGTTCGTCTCCCGTCAAAGAGGACGGGGGCGTTTAGTAAGTTGCCCTTGCCACTCGGCTAACTCCGTGGTAACTATCCCCTCCGCGCGCAAAATGGGAAAGCGGCGGAAGGATTTGGCGAAAAGAGGGTAACCCCATGGGTAGTCTAGCAATTTCATTGAATGAGAAGAAACTGGAACTGGAACGCGGCGTTTCGGCCCGCGAAGCGCTGGCGAAGGCGGAAGCGCTGAAAAACGACGTCGTGGCCGCCAAACTCAACGGCAAAGTCGTCGATCTCGGATTCCCCCTTAGCGAGTCGGGAACGCTGGAACCCGTCGCGCTGCAATCGGAGGAGGGAATAGACGTCCTGCGCCATTCCACCGCCCACCTCATGGCCCAGGCGGTCATGCGCCTCTTCCCGAAGGCCAAGCTGGCCATCGGGCCGACGGTCGAAAACGGCTTCTATTACGACATCGACTTCAGCGGTCAGGCGTTTTCCGCCGAGGATCTGCCGCGCATCGAAGAAGAGATGCGCAAGATCGTCAAGGAACGCCTGCCAATTCGCCGCCAGGAAGTGAGCCGCGAAGAGGCAATGGCGATCTGGAAGCCGGCGGGCGAGATTTACAAGGTGGAGCTCATCGAGGGACTCCCCGAAGGCTCGGTCATCTCGACCTACAACCAGGGCGAATTCACCGATCTCTGCCGCGGTCCGCATGCCCCGGACACCGGCTGGCTCAGAGTATTCAAGCTGATGACCGTGGCCGGCGCCTACTGGCGCGGCGACGAGAAAAACCAGATGCTCACCCGCATCTACGGCACGGCCTGGCCGACGAAGGACCAGCTTCACGATTACCTCAAGCGCCTGGAGGAGGCCGAACGCCGCGACCACCGCAAGCTCGGCAAAACGCTGGAGCTGTTCACCATCTGCGACGAAGTGGGCAAGGGCTTGCCGCTCTGGCTGCCCAACGGCGCGGTGCTGCGCGAAGAACTGGAGAAGCTGGCCAAGGAAACGGAGTGGCGCTACGGCTACCAGCGGGTTGTGACGCCGGAGATCACCAAAGCCGGCCTCTATAAAATCTCCGGGCACCTGGAACATTACAAAGACTCGATGTTCCCGCCGATGACGCTGCCCGACGAGGATGAACAGTTCTACCTCAAGCCGATGAACTGCCCGCACCATCACATGATCTTCCGCAGCCGGCCGCGTTCCTATCGCGAGATGCCGTTGCGGCTCGCCGAGTACGGCCGCGTCTACCGCTACGAGAAATCGGGCGAACTGGCCGGATTGCTGCGCGTGCGCGGCATGTGCATGAACGACGCGCACCTGTACGTTCCCGAGGACAATCTGAAAGACGAGTTCAAGGCCGTCATCCAGATGCACCTGGAATACTACAACCTTCTGGGCATCGCGGATTACCAGATGCGGCTGAGCCTGCACGATCCGGCCAAGGACAAGTTCGTCGCCGATCCCGAGCAATGGGCCAAGGCCGAGCGGGTTTGCGCCGAGGCGATGGACGAACTCGGCATCGGCTACCGCGTGGCTTACGGCGAGGCGGCTTTCTACGGTCCCAAGGTGGACGTGCAGTTCAGGAACGTCCTGGGCCGCGAGGAAACCAACGGCACCAATCAGGTGGATTTCGTCGCCGCCGAACGTTTCGGCTTGCGTTACGTGGGCAAGGACGGGCAGCTGCACAAGCCCGTCGTCCTGCATCGCGCCCCCTTGGGCACGCACGAACGCTTCATCGCCTTCTTAATCGAGCATTTCATCGGCGCGTTTCCGACCTGGCTCGCGCCGGTGCAGGTGGTCATCATCCCCGTCGCCCCCGAGCTTGCCGAGTATGGCCGCAAGCTGAAAGACGATCTCTACGCGTCCTTCGTGCGCGTCGTGCTCGACGATTCGGGCGAGACGCTGAACAAGAAGATCCGCAACGCCACGACGCAGTACAAAGCCCCGAATCTGCTCATCATCGGCGAGAAAGAGCGGACAAGCGAATCGGTGACTCTCCGCCGCTACGGGCTGAAACGGCAGGAGACGTGGCCCTACGCGCAGTTCAAGGAATGGCTCCTCGACCAGGTCAGGCGGCGCACCTTGCCCGACCGGGACATCGAGGAGTGAGACAACGGGCCGCGCCCGGAGTTTCCGCCCACGACCGCTCGTCGTTCGCGCAGGGTGAAGCGCGCCTGATCGGCCCGGCGGACAGCCTTTCCCGGCGCTGCACGGCTCCGCCATCGTGGGTCGGATAAGTTGCCAATCTGAGATGGTCTTTTCCCCGCCTTTCGCGTATACTTACACAACGCGCACGGGTGGGGAGACCAACACCTGGCCGAAAGGCGCTCGTGTGACATAACCCATGAAACCCGACGAACTCTTCAGCAAGCGACTTCTTTTCTTCACCGGCAAAGGCGGAGTGGGTAAATCCACGGTCGTCGCCTCCCTCGCCGTCCTCGCGGCGAGACGCGGGAAGAAGGCCTTGATCGTAGAGATCGAGACGGCGAGCGCCATGCGGCGGCTTTTTTCGGCGCCGTTCGTCGGTTTCATGCCTCTTGAAGTGGCCAACAACATCTGGACGATCAACATCAATTCGGAAGAAGCCTTGCAGGAGTACGTCGAGGAGCACGTCAAAATCCACCGGCTGGCCAAGATCATCGTCAATAACAGCATCCTGCGCTATTTCTTTCATACCGCTCCGGCGGTGGCCGAACTGGTGACGATCAACAAACTTTATTCTCTTGTTCACGAGAAACACCCCCATTTAAACGGGCCGGCCTACGACCTGATTCTTGTCGATCTGCCGGCGACCGGCCACGCCCTGGGTTTTCTCGACGTGCCGCGCGTACTCAAACAACTTGTGATCTCCGGACCATTGCGCAAGATCATCGATCGCTACGAGCGGCTTTTCACCGATCCCGAACTGACCGCGCTCAACCTCGTGACGCTGCCGGCCGACATGCCGGTTACGGAAACGATCGAAATGTTCAATAGGCTGAAATCGGCGATCGACATCCCCAAAGGGTTGTTGATCGTCAACGCCATGCCCGACCGCGTCTTCGACGAGGAGGAAGCGGCGCTTCTGGCGCGTCTCGGCGGGACGCTGGCGAGCGAGACCGGAACGGCGAACGCCGTCCTGACCGGTCAAACGCTGCTTTCCCGGCAGCAACGCAGCGAGGATCATATCCGCCGCCTCGTCGAACAGGTTAAGATGACGGTCGTCACGGCGCCGCGCATTCTGTCGGGCCGTTTGGACCGCGACGCGTTGGGCCGGCTGGCGACGGCGTTCTCGGGCGCGTTGAACATGGAGCAGGCATGACGCTGAAGGACGATATCCTCGCCAAACGGCTTATCGTCTGCTGCGGCTCGGGTGGCGTGGGCAAAACCACCACGTCCGCGGCGATCGCGTTGGAGGCGGCGCGGCTCGGCAAAAGGACGCTCGTCATCACCATCGATCCCGCGAAGCGGCTGGCGCAGTCGCTGGGTCTGGAGTCGCTCGACGATACGGAGCGCGAGGTGCCGTTGACGAAGCTGGCGGCCGGGCGGGCGGCGGGCGGGTCGCTGCACGCGGCGATGCTCGACACCCAGGTCAGCCTCGACGCGCTCATCGACCGCATCGCGGCGGGCCCGGAGCAGGCGGCGCGCATCAAGGCCAACAAAATCTACCGCCAGTTCACCAGCGCCATCGCCGGCAGCCAGGAATACGTGGCGATGGAACGGCTGCACCAGATCATGCAGGAAGGCCGCTTCGACCTCGTCGTCCTCGACACGCCGCCCACGAAAAACGCCCTCGATTTTCTGAACGCCCCGAATCGGCTGGCCGCCTTCCTCGATGAAAACGTCATCAAATGGTTCGTTCGTCCGCCGAAATCCGGGATGGGCTCGTTCATTTTTCAAAAAGGCGGCGAGGTGGCCTACAAGCTTCTGGCGCTGCTTGTGGGCGAGCAGCTTATCGCCGATCTCGCCGATTTTTTCCAGGCTTTCGCCGGCCTTTATTCCGGCTTCGCCGAGCGGGCCCAGAAAGTGGACGCGCTCCTGCGGGATCCGGGGACGGTCTTCCTGCTGATCACCTCGGCCGAGCATAACGCCCTCGCCGAGGCCGTCTACTTCCACAACCGGCTTGTCGAAAGCCGGATCACCATCCGCGCCGTGATCGTCAATCGCGCCTGGGACATCCTCGCCGAGACGCCGATCACCGGCGAGGCGCTGGCGCGGATGTTCAACGAAGAAACGATCGCGCCCCTGGTCGCCGACTCCCCGGGCGGTCGCGCCGCGGCGCATCGATTGAAAAACAAGCTTGCCGCTCTGCATACGTTGATCCAGGATGTCAATACCGCCGCCAGGGAAAACATCGAACGCCTCCAGCACACGCTGGGCGCGGCCCAAAACGTGGCCTGCGTGCCGGCTTTCGCCGAGGAGATCTACGACATCCAGGGCCTGATGAAGATGAACGGTTATTTGTTTGCCGGCGAACGCGGATGAGGCTGTCCGATCCGCCCCGGCGGAAGCGAGGTGACGCGATGTGTCGGTTCGTCCTGGCTGCACTGGCTCTCCTGGCGTTGGGAATCGGGGTGTTCGGCTGCGAGGACATCCCGGCGGTGGAGATCAATCCGAACGCCTCCGACGGCGACGAATCGTCGGAGACGGACGGCGACGGCGAAACCGAGGCGGATGACGACGGCGAAGGCGGCGAGGCCGGAGACGATACGACGGTCCTGCCCCTGTATGAAAATCCAGGCCGCAACAAGGCGCGCGCCGGCGAAATCGGCAAGTACGATGCGTCTCGGGCGGACGACGAGCTGCTTTCGGGTCCGCGCGCCCAGGGGAAAGCCGGCGACTTCAAGCTTTACAACCGCAAGGTCGCTTTCGTGATCGCCGGAGCCGGTATGGGCCGCGCCTTCAACTCCACCGGCGGCACGGTGCTCGACGCCGTCCGTTTCAGCGGCGATACGGCATCGCCCGACATGCTTCTCGAAGCCTTTCCGATCGTCGCCGTCGCGCCGCAATTCATTCCCATCGACGGAACCATCCGCGCATTCAAAATGGCGCAGGCGGATAAAGTGAAGCTTATACACAACGGTTCCGACGGCCGCGCCGCGCAGGTTCGGGCGACGGGCATCGACTGGGCCATCCCGCTGGTCGATCAGCTCATGGAGCACGCCGACGAAGCGCCGCTTGCGCCCATCAATCCGAAAGTAAAACTCATCGTGGATTATTTTCTGGATCCCCAGGCGTCCTATCTGCGCGTCGTTGTGACGGCGCAGCTGGACGGCGATCCCGACGCCCTCAATCCCGAGGCGGTCCGGGCGGGCCTGGGATTTTTCGTGGACGACTCGCTTTTCCGGTTCTATCCCCGCGTGGACGCGGCCGGCCTGCTGGGGCCCGATGAGCCGCAGATCTTCCAGGGCTACGAGCCGATGTGGTTCGGCGCGTTCAGCCCGGATCTGGCCTACGGGGTATGGTCGGGCGAGGGGAACGGCCTTTACGCGCTGACCCTGCCCGTCGATCCGACGATGCTTCTGGCCGCCGAAGATATGACGCTCGCCGACGAGACTCCGAAGGAGCAGACGCTCGTTCTCGCCGTCGGCGAAGGAACGGCCAACGCCATGGCGTCCGCCCATGACAATTTTCGCGCGGATGAGGCGGGCTTGCTGCCCGAGAACACGGCCGTCCTCACGGGGCGCGCAAACCTCTCCGCCGAGTTCGGCGGGACGAAGGTGGAGGTATACGCCGTCAAGGAAATCGTGGTTGACGCCGACGGCGACGCCGACGGCGAAACGGTGGTCGAAAGCACGCTTATGCAGACCCATGCCTGGCTTGACGACAACGTCGGTTTCTCGTTGTTCGTGCCGCCGGGCAACTACAAGCTGTTCACCCGCAACGAGTTCGGCGAGACGGCCGGCCCGGTTCTGGCGACAGTGACGGAAGGCGAGACGCTGGAAGCCCTGACGCTGCCCGGTCCTCCCCTCTGGGCGACGGTGACGATCGGCGTTGGCGAGCCGGCCGCGGACGGCGTCAGCGTTCAGCCGCTCGCGGCGCGCGTCGATTTCTATCGGGGCTCTTTCAACATCGCCGGCGGCCAGTGGCCGACCGAAAGCGCGCGAGCCGTCACGGTGTTCACCTCCGCCGCCGAAACCGAAACGGCCGCCCGGTTGCCGCTCAACGGGCTTAGTGAGGTCACGTTCACCTGGGTGGCCTCGCATGGACCGCTTTACACCTATGCTTCCGGAACCGAGACGTACAAAGCCGTGCTTTCCTCGGGGACCAAGCAAGGCCCGCGCGGCCAGGTGCTTACCCGCGTCGTCGATCCGTATTTCACGCCGGAGCCTCAACCCGGCGCGGAAAACAACGAGATCGCCCCATTTGCCCGTTACGACGCCGATTTCAATGTCCAAAGCGATCCGTCGCTTTCGTCGCGCGTGGCCCAGGCCGACCGGCTGCGGCAGGCATACGCCGAGGGCTTGACCCTGGTCGCCCCCGCCGACCACGACACCGTGGCCGACTACGCGGCGGCGCGGCAGCAGACCGCGGCTCAGACCGGCGGCGCGCCGCTGTGGCTGTCGAGCGTGGAAGTGTCGCCGGATTGGACGCACCTTCTGGGAATCGGCGTGAGCGCGCCGGTCGATCGGCCCGCTTATTACGGCATCCCTTTCTTCAGCTACCTGGAAGACGGCACGTACAACGGAATCCTGCCGACGTACGGCATGGCGGACGAGTTGATAGCCCCTTACCAGGCGGCCTGGATCCAGATTCCCCATCCGCGCGGCGAATCGCGGGGCGCATCGTTCTTCGACCACTTCGGCCACGATCCGTTCATTCCGTACACGGATTCCTTGCCTTACGAAGCCGAAGATACGCTCGGCAAGGTGCAAGGGGTCGAACTCGTCAACGGACAGGTCGATTTCGTCTATACGTATCTTGCGTTGCAGGACTGGTTTTCCCTGATTTCCCAGGGCGTACCCCTCGTCGGAACGGCCAGCGCCGACCTCGACGGCCTCACGGATCGGCACGGCGCGCAGCTTGGCTGGGCGCGCACGACCGTATACTCCGAGGACGGAGCGGCGAGCCCTGGCGCCGGCGCTTTTCTTTCGGCGTTGGCGGCGGGACGCACCGCCATCAGCACTGGTCCGGCGATCGACGTGAGCCTCTACGATGCTATGCCGGGAGACACGCTGACGGTGACTCCCGCGCTGCTGGCCACGCCCGGCTGGCTGCCGCTGAAGCTGCGCGTCCAGGCGCCGACCTGGATGCCGTTGCAACGCGTATCCGTATGCATCAACGGCAATCGCATCGATGGTACGACATGGGGCGTATCGGGTCAGCAGAACAACGTCACGCGGCTGGACCAGATATGGGAATTCCCCATTCCGCGCGCCGATCCCAACGACATCACCTCGGCCTTCGTCGATTCCTGGCTTGTCGTTCTGGCGTTCTCCCAAGCGTCGAAAACGCTTGACCCCGTGTATTTGGGCAAACCGATCTTCGCCGTCACCAATGCGATTCGGTTGGATGTCGATGGGGAGCCGGGGTGGACGCCGCGTCCGCCGCGCCAGGCGGGCGATCCGTATTGCACGGGAGCGGGTCTTTGCGAATTGTTCGCCACCTACGACTCCGGGCGTCAAATCGTCCTGAATCAGCAATATTGCTGCCTGCCCGAGTTTTCCGGAGCGTCCTACTACGCCACGTATTGCACGGGGGGCTGAAGCGAAGCCGCGGCGCGCCGCTCAAAAAGGTTGCGCGGAAGGCGTTTCGATGCTAAATAAGGGCGCACCAGTGAAGGAAGGGAAGACGATGACGACCACGATTCAAGGTGAGCTCAAGGCGGCCGGTCTGCGCTTCGCCATTATCGTGTCGCGCTTCAACAGTTTCATCACCGAGCGCCTGCTTGACGGCGCCTTGGACGCGCTTGTGCGCCACGGCGCGGCGGAAAAGGATATCACCGTTATCCGCACGCCGGGAGCCTTCGAGATTCCGGCCGTGCTCAGACGGGTCGCCCAGTCGGACCGCTACGACGCCGTGATCTGCCTTGGCGCGGTGATTCGCGGCGGCACGCCCCATTTCGAGTACGTCGCCGCCGAGGTATCGAAGGGCGTCGCCCACGTTTCTCTGGACAGCAAAATACCGGTGGCCTTCGGCGTGCTGACTTGCGACACGGTGGAACAGGCGGTAGACCGCGCCGGGGCCAAGTCTGGCAACAAAGGCGCGGAAGCGGCCGCTTCCGCCATCGAAATGGCCGACCTTTTCCGACAACTTTGATCGGGGCCGACAGCCTCCAGGCCGGTTGCTTGGCAATATGGTGAACGGCGATGGGTAGCCGACGCAACTCGCGAATCTGCGCTTTGCAGATGCTCTATGAGATTGAAACCAACCCGGTGGACGTGGAGGACGCCATTCGCCTTTACTGGGAGGCGTTTGAACCGTATCCCACCGACATCGCCCGCGTTGACGAAATCCGCGAATTTTCCAATGCGCTGCTGCGCGGCGTGATGGCGCATCGCGACGAAATCGACAAAGAAATCCAGTCCAGTTCGAAAAACTGGAAAATCAACCGCATGGCGCTGGTGGACCGCAACATCCTCCGTCTCGCCGTCTATGAACTGGCGCATTGCGCCGACATTCCGAAGCGCGTTTCGATCAACGAAGCGATCGAGCTGGGCAAAAAGTTCGGATCGGAGGACTCGGGCTCCTTCATCAACGGAGTTCTCGACAAGATCTCGCACGGGATCGAAAAGGAATAATGGGTACGATCCATCTGGCGCCGGAAACCCTGGACGAACTCGATCGGCTCGACCGGGAGCTGCTGGTGCTGACGTTTTTCGCCGACGAACGGCCGTTGCGCGGCCTCAGCGGTTTCGCCGACTGGCGGCATGCGGGCCGGCTGTCGCGCTTTCTGTTCGAAGCCTCGCTGAGCGGCCGGCAGGGCGAGAAACTGCTTTGGGCCACGCGCCGCAAAATAGGCGCGCCCCTGATTCTGCTTTACGGCCTCGGTCCGAAGAAGGCCTTCGACAACATGATTTTCGTGCAGACGGTGGAAAAACTGGTGTCCGTCGCCTCCGGGCTCAACGTGGCGTCCTTCGCCCTGTCCATTCCCGGCGCTCATATTACCGACGATTACCTGCTCGAACGGATGGCGATCCTCCTCAAGGAAATTCAGACCCGCTACGACGGCGAGGTGACGCTGTTCATCAATCGCCGCCAGAGCTTCAAGGACATGCACGCCAAGTTTCTTCTCATCCAGGAGGAGCTCGACAAACTCGCCCCGCTTGGCGCGGAAAGGCGGGCTCCATGACGATGCCCGAGCTGATTCTGGTGGCGATCGTTTCGGCCGTGGTGCTTGTCCTGCCGAAATCGCGAACCATCGGCGACGGGCTCGGCTCGATCGCCGAGCGCATCGTTCGACTTTTCCGCCGACCCGCCCCGCCGCAGGCGAAGTGAAGCGCTGCTCCGCACTCTGTTTCCTGGCTGGTTAAATTCAGCGAAAGCGAAAAGAAGCAACCCGGCCGAGCACATGCGTTTCGGTGCGAAATAGGAGTATCGGGCCGCAATTGCCCTTGGCGGTCATGATGGGATGAAGTATAGTGCAGGGCAGCGTAAGGAGAAAAACGCATGAACGATTTCTGGGTGTTTTTGGCCATTTTTGCCGCATGGTTCATCCTGCAACGCTACGTCTTGCCGCGTCTCGGCGTATCGACCTGAATGGCCGATTCCTGCCGCGGGCCGGCAGACGACTCTCCCAAGAAACCGGTTGATCCGGACGCCGACCGACAACCGCCGCGATAACAGCCGTCTCTCCGCAAGCCTCGCGAAAAAAAGCTATCGGTTGTTTGCAGAATCTTAAGGAATTTTTTGTTAGTATACGCCTTGGTTGGCCGGTGGACACCATGACAACCAAGGAGATCCCATGGACGCCTTGCTTTTAAGCTATGGATCGACCGCGCTCGACGCGAAGACGGCGCTCCTGTGTTTCCTTCTGGCGTTCGTGCTCTCCAGCGCCATCGCCGCCGTTTACGAGCGGACCTTCCAGGGCCTTTCCTGGTCGCGCGGTCTGTTGCAGAGCATGGTTTTAGGCAGTCTCATTTCCTGCCTGCTGATGATCGCCATCGGCGACAACGTCGCCCGCGGCATCGGCATCGTCGGGTCGCTAGCCATCATCCGTTTTCGCACCAATCTGCGCGATCCGCGCGACCTTGTTTTCCTCTTTGCCGCGCTGGGCGTCGGCGTGGCCTGCGGCGTGCAGAGTTTCATCGTCGCCACGGTCGGCGCGGGGCTGTTCTGTCTGGCCGCGATTCTCCTGCAACGCTCGGCCTTCGGCGTCCGCCGGCAGACGGACGGCCTGATCCGTTTCCAGGCGCCCTCGGGCCAGGCGCCTGCGGAGCGCGTCGGCGCGATCCTGAAAGCGAATACGCGTCAGTTCGTGCTGGTCACGATGCGCGACGTCGCCCAGGGAGAGTTCGTCGATTGCGCCTATCAAGTGAAGCTCGTCCGGCCGGAGGACATCGGACGGCTGCTGGCCGAATTGGAGCGGCTTGAAGGATTGCGCGGCCTCACGTTCATGAACCAGGCATCGACGGTCGAAGTTTGAGCGACGGAGGGAGACGTGCAAGGCTTCAAGCGTCACATCTATCTTGCGCTCTGGATCGCGGCGGCGGCCGTGGCGCTGTTTTTGTATTTCGACTGGCAGCGCAATTCGCAGGTGCTCGGCATCGTCGAGACGCGCGTCCGCAAGATCGGACCCTTGGAGCCGGGCATCGTCGGCGAGGCTTTGGTCAGCGTGGGCGAAGCGACGCGGAAGGGGCAGGTGCTCGCCCGGCTCGACATCGCCGACCTGGAGGCCGATCGCGAGCGTTATCAACGAGAGCTCGCCGCCAATGAAGCGTATCTCGCGGCCGATCGCCAGCGCTTCCTGATCGACCAGGAGCGCGAGCGGCTGCGCATCAAAACCGATGTTTTGTCGTTGCTTGAAAAAGAAGCGGAGTTGAAAGCCAAACAAGCCGAACTGGAATCGGTGGAGGCTGAAATCCAAAAGCTTTCCCTGGCGGCCGAGGCGGGCCTCGGACAAGGGCGGGACCTTTCGGCTCTTATCGTCAAGCGCGACACGCTGCGCGGATACGTCCGTTCCCTGGCCGCCGCCCTGTCCGCGCAGAACCGCAGCCTGGGTCCTGCGCGCGATACCTTTGACCGCTGGCCGGACGCCGACCCGCAAAAGGTGGTTCTCTCCTATCTTGCCGAGCGATTGGAAATGTCAGATGAGCTTCGGCGGCATATCGCCGAAATAGACGTTCGCATCCAGAGTCGCACCGTCATCGCGCCCTGCGAGGGTTACGTCGTCGCCTTGCACGCCGGGCCCGGCGACACCGTCGAAGCGTTTTTGCCGCTGGTCTCCATCCAGGAGAAAGAAGCGTGGTTCATCGACGCCTACGTTCCCGAACGCAAGGACGTGGACATTCACATCGGCGATAGGGCGATTATCGCCTCCGATCGCAGCGAAGCCGGCGAGGCGCGAGGAACCGTAACCTTCGTTCAGGAAGGTTTCGCGCCCATCCCGCAGAGGCTTTCGCTCGACGGCCGCATCTTTTGGGCCCGCCCGTTGCGCATCCGGCTGGACACAGGCCATGCTCTGCTGCCCGGCGAGGCGGTGCAAGTGGAGATCGTACCCGCTGACCACGCCCCCTCCGGGGCGAAACCCGCCGCCGCCCTCCCGGAAGTGAAGCCGGCCGCCGCTGAAGCAGTGACGAATGCGCCGCGCGGGCCTTCGGCACGTTTGAGCGAGTTCAAACCGATTCAGATTCCCTCTTCATTGGACGCCCCCAAAGGCGTCGAACCTTCCGGCCTGACCTGGCTCTCGGACCTCGGCCGGTTTCTGGTCGTCAGCGACGAGGCGGGCCCTGGCAAAGCCCGTCGGCTGTGGTTGGGCTTGATGAGCGAGAACGGCGCGCTCGATGCCGAAACCGCAGCCGTGGACGGCGTCGGGGCTCTGAACGATGCGGAAGCCATCGCCCCCGGAACCGACGGCCGGCTGATCGTGGTCGCCTCGCAAAACCTGTCGCGGAAGGGCAAGCGATCGAAAGGGCGGCAGGCGATTGTCGCCTTGCGACGCGAGGGGAAACACTTCGTCTCCGAACGCCAGGCGCTGTTCTTCGAGGCGCTCGTCGCCTCGTACGGGCCCGAAGAACTGGCTGCGCTGGGGCTCACGCCCGACAAGGATGTGCGGCGGATGCCGCTCGACATCGAGGGCGCGATGATTGTCGGCGATGCGCTTTACCTGGGCTTGAAGGAGCCTGTTTCAAGCGGTGGCGCGCTTATCTGGCGTCTCGGCGACCTCGACGAATTTCTTGCCACGGGAAAACTGAAGGCGGGACAGGTCGTGCTTATCCATCGCCTGCCGCTTACGCTCGCCGACGGCCGCGCCGCCGGCATCGCCGACTTGGCGATAGCAGCCAAGGATCGCGCCCTCCTTTTGGCTACGCCGACCGGCGACGACATCGGCGTCCCAGTCAGCGCGCTTTTCGCCGTCGATGGCTTCGGTTCGTCTGCGCCGCGGGTGATGAAGCTTGCCGACATTCCCGGCCGCAAAGCGGAAGGAATAGCCCGCATGGCGGACGGCCGCTGGATGATCGTCGTCGATGCCGGCGGCGGCGCGCCCTCTTTCGCGATTGCGGAGATCGATTGGCCATGAGGCTGAATCCGTTATATCTCTTTTTCGTGTTGGCGCTGGTCCTTTCGGCGATGGCGCTGGACGGGAATTCGAGCGCCTCCGAGGTCGATGCGCCGCTGATTCTCGGAGAAGAAGAAGCGGTGAAGCTGGCGCTGACCAGAAGCCGGCCGCTGGCCGCCAGAACGCGCCGGGCGGAAATCGCCTTGCATCAGGCCGAGTCGGCGGGACGCGTGGAAAACCCCGAACTGCGTTTGACGGATTTATCCACCTACTATTTCACCGACAAATTCGACGAGCTCGCCGTCGGCTTGCGGTGGGACACGCCCCGGCTGGGCGAGCTTGCCGAGGACCGGGAGAAGGCCCGCCTCGACCACGCCGAAGAACAGGCCAGGGCGGCCAGTTTCGGCGTCGGGCTTGCCGCTCGTGTCCGCCGCGCCTATGCCCGCGCGGCGATCGGGACGGAACTTTTGCGCCTCGCCGAGGAAAGACTCGATGCCGAGACGAAGCGAGCAACGGTGGTGCAGAAGCTCGTTGAGATCGGCGCCAAGCCGGTGCTGCGACTTGCCGAAGCCAAGTTCGACCTGACCGACGCCAAAGCCGATCACGCCGAAATCAGGCGCGAAGCGAGCGAAGCGAAAGCGGAATTATCGCGCTTGGTCGGTCAGTCGGCGTCCCCCCGGGAAGGCGACTATGCTTCGCCGCGCCTCGACCGCTCGCCAGAAGACCTCGCGCGCCTGGCGACGGAGAAACGGCCCGAGCTGGCCGTCGTCCGCCAGGAGGCGAAATGGCGCGACGCTTACGATTTCGCGGAACGGATGAAGCTCGTTCCCTGGTTCAGCTTCGTCGAAGCGCAGTATCACGTCGATACCGGCCGCACCGATTACGGCGAACTCCAGCTTGCCTTCGAACTGCCGCTTTTCGACTGGAACCAGGGCAACGTCCGCGCCGGCCGGCTCGGCCGCGAAGGAGCGGGGCTGGCGATCGAAGCCCAGCGCGACGAGATCGGCGAGGAGGTGGGAGAGGCCCTTGGCCGCTATCGCGAGGCGTCTGCCCGTTTCGACGAAGCGGCCGAAGTGACCGCCGCCTACGTGGCCGAGGTCGATGCCTTGCGCCGACAAGCCGAGCAGCACGGCGCGGCCGACGCCGAAGCGCTGGTGGAAATGGAGTTGAAGCGGATCCTTGCCATGCGGCGGCTCGCCGAATGGCGGCTCGAAGCCGCCCTGGCGTTCGCCGATCTGTGCGAGGCCGTGGGCGTCGTGGAGGTCGCCGAACTGGCGGAGAAACGTTGATGCCGTCCTCTCCGCTGCTTATCCGTCGCCTGGAACTGAAATATAAAATTCCCGCGGCGCTTGTCCCCGAAGTGCGCGAGCGGCTGCGCGCCGTCTGCTCCCTGGACCCGCATGCCGATCCCGCCCTCGGCGGCTACACCGTCAACAACCTCTACTTCGACACGCCGACATTGCGTTTCTACTACGACACGAAATTCCGCGAACTGACGCGCTTCAAGCTTCGCGCACGATACTACGGCACGGCCGCGCCGGATACGATGTGGCTGGAAGTGAAGCATCGGCAGAATTCGTTGATCTGGAAAACGCGCCGGCCGATCGCCGCCGCGCACTGGGAGGATGTACTGTCCGGCGAACATTGTACGCACCGGGGCCGGCGAATGGTCGAATGGCCGGGCGCGTTCGAGGACGCCGTGTTTCTTCACGGCGCGCGGTCGGTGGCTCACGTGCGCTATTTCCGCGAAGCCTACGTGAGCGAACTGGAAAGTTACGGCCGCGTGACTTTCGACACGCGGCTTTCCTTTCGCGCCGCGCGGGGAGAATTGGCGCTCGACGCGCCGGACGAGCCGTGGCGTTATTACGACGATCCGCAGACGACGGGTTATCCCGAATCGCCGGCCGTCCTGGAGATAAAGGTTGAAAACGACGTGCCGATGTGGGCCGTGGCGCTTGTTCGCTCCTTCGGCCTCGTGCAAGGCGGTTTTTCGAAATATTGCTACGCCATCGATCGACTGCTGGGCGAGGAACCGACGCTGCGGGAAGCGGCGGGGTATTGATCCTGGCGTCGGTTATTCGGCGGCTTTTGTCTGCTTGCCCAGGTAGTCCTCGGCGGCTTTGATGACTCGTTCCCGTTCCCGACCGGGAAGCAGATCCAACAACTCCACGATAACTTTGAGCCCGTGGACCGTCACCCGTCTTACGCTGGCCAGATAGTGCGCGTAGGTCAACAACTCGATGTTGCGTTGCGAATAGAGACGATGGTTGCCCACGGTTCGCGCCGGCTTGATGATGCCTTTTTCCTCGTAAAGCCGCAGTTGCCGGGGAGACAAGCCAAGCATCTCGGCGACGACGCCGATGGAAAAGATACCCTTGTCCGGGTTCAGCACGCGCATAGTCCCACCCGCCTGTCTGGTCGCCGCCTTGCCCAAGGCCCGAAACACATTGGCTAACTATACGTAATTCAGGTGGTTTTGTCAACTCGAATTGGTAATATAGTATGACTTGACTTAAGTAGATTACCTGCCGTATTATTGACCTGAAAGGAGGAGTTTTATGCTTATGGGGAGTTTCGAAAAAATTAAAATAACCTTGTTTAAACAATTGTTTATATTATCATCTCTTGTCGCAGGCCTGATTGCTATTCAATGGCCGGCTTTCGCCTTTGGCAAAGAAATAGCGCAGGAGGGAGAGGATCCTGGAACTCAAAGCGCCTTCAACGCGGAATCCATAACGAGCTTTGAGGAAGACCAGGCCGATAGTCAAACCTTTGAGTCCGACTCTTGCCCGGAGATTTTCGGCGACGAGGAGACGGTGCGCCAGAATCGCGAGCGGCGCGAACAGCTGTTCGTCCGGCTGCGCCGTGTGGGCGAGGATTATGTCGTCGTGCATCGCGCCACGGCATGGCGCGCCCCCGAGCATGCGCGGATCAAGGGCATGCAGCTGGACGATATCCGGATCGAAAGCGAAAAACGGCGGGAAGCGGTGGTCTACCTTCCGGAGGATATTGCCCGCCGGTATGGGTGCGAATCCGGACGATACAAAGTGGCGGCGGGCGACGGGCTTTTCGACCGGGCCGTCATTCTCGCGGTCCGGCAAGATTTGTTGCTTGTCGAATACGACGATATGTTGGCCTATTTAACGATGAACCCGAACGAGCGGGTAGACTTTCGGATGGTCTGGCAATCGTTTTGGACCATGCCTCATCCGGTCGAGCCGCCAACTAAAAAGCCGCAAAAACCTCGGCAACCGCCCAATCGCCGAAACCGACGCCGGTAGGGTTTACGTCACCGTTAAATATTTTCTTATATAGCGCCCCGCGACCGGAACTCCTTGTTTACGCGTGATTTTTCTTGAAATATCATGTCGCCGCTGGCAAACTTGAGTTGCGTTGGCGGCAGCGCGGCGCTTGGGACCGCGCTGTCATGGCAGGGTAGCTTGAAGTAAAGGGCTGGAGATGATGAAATTGTACGTGGGTGGTCTTCCCTGGGCGACGAACGACAACAGCCTGCGGGCGGCGTTCGAAGTGTACGGCGAAGTGACCGAGGCGAAGGTCGTCACCGACAGGGAGACCGGGCGAAGCCGGGGTTTCGGATTCGTGAGCTTCGCCAATGAAGGGGACGCCCAGAAGGCGCTGGCGATGAACGGCAGGCAGCTCGAAGGCCGCACGATCATCGTCAACGTCGCACGCGAGCGCGAACCCCGTCGGGATTACTGACACCCGCACACATCTGACGATCTGGGTTCGTACCCGCCTTCCGTCGCCGCTGTCGCGCGCCGGAGGGGAGGGGGCGGTCTATTTCCAGACCGGCCGCGTTTATTGGAGAGCCAGGGGAGCGAACAGCGGTTCGCCGCCCTCTTCGATCGTGACGTGGTAGTTCGCCGGCACGTCTTCCCATTTCTGGACGGTCAGCTCCGAATCGGGCCAGCGGATTTCCAGCTCGTCGATCGCGCACGCCGCGCCCAGCCCGATCGTCAGCGGGATCTCGTGCTGCATCCCGAAATGTCCGTAGCCGGCTTCCACCCATTCCGTCTGCGTCCGGCCGCCCGTTTTCACTTTCACGCGCGCGCCGACGGCGCTCTTGTTGGCGGAACCCGCCCCATTGCCGATCAGCGTCAGGCGGATGGCGTTCGAATCCTGGCCGACGTCGTTGCGGTAGTAGTGCACCTCGGCCGTCGTCCACGGGCTTTCCCGCGCCAGGCTCGACCCGACGACGAAATCGAGGTCGCCATCGCGGTCGAAATCGGCCCAGGCCAGACCGTTGGCGCGCGAATGACGCGCGCCGCTTGGGCTCGTGACGTCCTGGAACAGCCCGTCGTCGATCTGCCTGAAAAGCAGCCCCCAGGCGCCTGGATAGTCGCTGTTGCCGAGGTAAAGATCGGGGTAGCCGTCGAGGTCGAAATCGAAGCGCATCGCCGTGATGTCGCCCTCGTTCCAATCCGAGCCCGTATGGTTACGCACGAGACCGGTGGCTTCGCGGCCCGGCCGCTCAAAGAGGATTTCGTCGTCCTCGGAGGCGTTGACCAGCAGTTGCGAGGGATCGGACGACTGCCCGATGTGCCAGTGGGCGATTTCGGCGTTGAACAGGTCCGGCAAGCCGTCGCCCGTCCAGTCGCCGCAGACGGTGGTGAAAGTGTTGCCGCCGAGCCTGTAGGATTTCTCGTCGTCTTCCGACCAGTACGAGTCGGCCGGCAACGGGCATTGGACGCGCGGCTCGCCCGGGTCCGGGTCGCAGGCGTGTACGGTGCAGTAGCATTTGTAGAACTCGTTGTCCGAGAAATCGAGATTGTCGTCGGAGGCGAAACGGCTCGACTGGCTGACGTCGGCGAACTGCTCGCCGTCGTTGCGCCACAGTTCGTTGAACTGCCTGCCGTAGCTCGACCCGACGAGATCGGGGCGGCCGTCGTCGTTGACGTCGCAGACCGTCGCGCCATAGGTGGGCTTGTGGTTGTCGCCCTCGTCGAAGCCGCGGTAGGTCGTCGTCAGATTCCAGGTGTCGGTGTCATCCTCGAAGGTTCCGTCGCCCTGCCCGATGTACAAACGGTTCTGCAATCCGGGCAGATAACCCCATTCTTCGTAGAAGAAACCGACCCAGATATCGAGAATGCCGTCGAGATTCACGTCGGTGAAAGCGGCGCTGGTGGTGGACCACAGGTCCTCCGGGCCGGGCGTCGTCGCCGACGCTTCGGCGAGCGAGAAATTCCCTTCGCCGTCGCCAAGCAGTATTTCCGAACGGTCGCCGGGATCGTTCTGGGGGTTGGCCTTGTCGATGTAAGCGCCGGAAAAAGCGTCGAGCGCGCCGTCGTTGTCGAGGTCGGCGAAAATGGCGAAGTTCGCCGCGCGCCCCAAACCTCCGTCGCGGATCGCGGTGTAGCCCGATTCGTCGGTGACGTCGATAAAGACGCGCTTCGTCGCGTCGTTGGGGTCGGGCCGGTTCAAGAGCACGCGCTTGTAGCGCACGGGCGGATCGGCTTCCAGATCGTCGCGCATCATGCTCGCCACGTTGTGAACCACGAGGTCGGGATAGTCGTCGCCGTCGAGATCGACGGCCGCCAGACGATTGCCGGTCACGGCGAGCTGGTCCGGCGCGATGCCGACTTCTTCCGTGGCGCGGCGGAACCAGGATCCGGCGGTCAGCGCGGGCGGCGCCTTGCAGATCGCCTCCGGAAAGCCCGATCCTTCGTCCGTCTCTTCCTCCTCGATCGCTTCGTCGTCTCCGTCGCTGTCGCCGTCCGGCGCTTCCGCGTCGCCGTCTTCGACGACATCCTCGTCGCCGTCCGGCGCGTCGGCGTCGTCCGCCGCTTCCTCATCCCCGTCGTCGAGCTCGTTGTCGTTGTCCGATGCCGCGCAGCCGTTCAGCACCGCCATCGTCAGCAACGCCGCGACGACCGCCATTGTCCACCGCCACCCACCCCACGTGCGCTTCATTTTCATTTCCTCGTGTTTTGGGTTCGTAAGTACCGTCGGCTCATCCAGAGCCAGCTTATACCAAAGTCGGATTCAAACGACAACCTGCATTGCATCAAACCTGCTCGCGATAAGGCGTCAATTGTGGAATTCTTCGTAGGTCACGCGCTTGCGCGCTTGGCGAATTTCCTTGACAATTGCCAAATCGGGAATAGAACATGACCATCTGGAAGATTTTCTAAAAAGGAGGGTCCTGCGATGAGCAGAAGGGGGAAAATGTTTTTATTTATGTCCTTTCTCGCAGTTGGTATGTTTTTCTCCAGCGGCTGCGCTCACCATACTGAGAGGGTCGGCCTCGATGAGGACGCGGGGGTTGTAGACACTTTTGCCAGTTCACAGGACATCCGCACGGTTGCCCAGCGCATGGCGTCGTCTCTGTTACAGGTTCCTGAGATATCCAGCGCGGCCCAACCGCCGCGTATTGCCTTTCTATCCGTCGAAAATCGGTCGAGCGAGATTTTCGATTCCGACATGATGTTGGAGAAAATACGCACATTGCTGCTGAAAAACGCAAGGGGTAAGCTGCGCTTCCTCGACCGGGCGAAGGTCAAGGAAATTATTAAGGAAAGGGAGGCTAAGCGCGCTGGCATTGTTACAACCTCTGGTTCTAAATTGCTTGGCGGAGCGGACTTTTTCCTTACTGGAATCATTTCCTCGATCGAGAAACAGGAAGAGAAAAAACGCTCCACGTACACCAGGTTTTCTTTTCGGCTAACCGACGCGGAGTCTTCCGATATAATATGGGAAGATGAATACGAAATAAAAAAGGTGAGCGAGAGAGCGACTTGGGACTGAAATTGCTGGACTATTAGGAGAGAAAAGAGATGGTCAAACTTAGCAATGCAATCTGGTTTGTAGTTTTGCTATTGGGAGCCGTAGGCTGTGCCTCAGTTCCTAAATATCGCATCAGTTTTGAAAATGGCGAGTACCCAGCCTGCCTGAAACAGATCAACGACACGGAAAAGAAGGCCATTGAAGACCAGGAGGGGAAGGATCACGTTCTAGTCAACATCATGGCCGCCTCTTGCGCAGTGTACGCTGGTGACTACAAGGCGGCTGACGCTCATCTAGGTAAGGCCACCGAGGTTATAGATACTGGCATAGGGGAGAATCGTGGCCGGGCCTCACTGGTGTTATGGGAAAGCGCTAAATACTTCAAGGGAGCCATCTACGAGCGGCAGGCAATTTACTACTACCGGGGCCTTATCAATTTCATGGCGGGAAAATACGACAAGGCTCGCGCAAGTTTCAACAACTCCTTGCTGACCGACAAGCAGACGAAGGAGGAAGCCGCACAGGAAGACAACGCTGCCACCTTCTACATGCTTGCCCAGACCTATAAATTGCTCAACGACGAGCAGAACGCGCGAATCGCCATAGAAAAGGCAAACGAGGCATCCTCGGGAAATCCGTATCTGACCGAGGACCACCTCCAAAACGACAACCTAGTGATTCTTATCGAGAAGGGCGGTGGTCCTCTCAAGATCAAGGATTCTCAGTATCCCCAGATCTCCCACCTTTTACCGAGGCCGGAGCCCGCCGTTTTGGCAAACGTGTTTATCGACGGAGAGAGCCAGGGCATGGCATCTAGCCTCGTGAACTGGTACCGACAGGGCCAGTCAGAGGGCCTGTCCGAGGCAGATAAGGCTCAGATCGGCAAGGCGGTTGCGGTGCAGTTGTTCGGGAATCTCGCTAGGGCTTTTACTGGTGAGGCTGATACACGTGTCTGGGACTTCATTCCAGACACGATTTCGGTTTTTTCGGCCAAGATGGAGAAGGGCCCACACACGATCACACTGAAGTTCCCGGAAAAGGAGGGCTACCAAGAAACCCATTATTATATTGGAGTTCCAGAAGCAGGGGTGAATTTCGTCCTGCTGAGGAACCGGTACCTGAAACACTCTACGATCAAGAAATAAAGCTCTCATATCCATGGAGGTTAAGATGAAATATCGCAGCATGGTGATGGTGTTTTCTTGGGCGGTGATGATGTTAGTGTGTATCGAAGGATGTGCGAAGAAGATCGAATACAACCTCAAGCCGGAGAATCCACCACCCATGAAAAACTGCGTGGAAGATGCCTGCCCCAGCAGGGAGAAACCTTTCATCATGGGTGGTCGGGATTATTCGCCACCTACAATCAAGAATATCGCCCGCTGGCAAAAAGCTGGCTACTTTACAGACAAGACGTGGCAAGAAATTCAAGAGATATACAAAGACAAGGGTTATGACTGGTATGAGGACGATCTTCCATGCAACTGTCTCTGCCGCGGAACTGCGCACGCCGCTTTCGGCGGGAAATGCCTTGAAGCACCGGTTCCGGGAACGCCCGAGTACGAGGCCTTCGTATTGGGCGAAAATCTAGCAACAAATAAAGAGAAGTAGAGCGGCCAAACTGGCGCTGATCGCAGAAAGGGGATCAGAAATGAGCAAGAAAATCAAAATCCATTTACTGGTGCCTATTGGCTTTGTCATTTTCTCTCTTGTGATATTCAGCTGCGGCCCTTATAAAGTCAAGAAGACTGACAACGCACTTATGGCAACCGAGCAGATTACTCTACAAGGGTTCAGCAATAACATCTCCACCGATGCCGTCCAAGCAAAGATTGATCGTCTGGACAGCGGGTCGCTAAAAGTCACCGTCCAGTTGATCCGGCAGCGCTTTGGCTCTCAGTTCGTGGAGATAAAGGTCTTTTTCGTTGATAAGGACGGGTTTCAGGTGGAGGAGACTAATTGGGAGCCCGTCCATTTGGAGGAGGATGTAATCACCCAACATGAGGTAATTTCGCTGGGGTCGAACGCCGAGGATTTCAGGATGGTAATTCGAACCCCACCGGATGCAAAATAATCCGGGTGGTGAGCGTCAAATTTATAAAGCCGGCGATAGCTGGCGAAACGGAGGCTTGTCTGACATGATCTTGAAGATCATGCCAGCAGACCAGAAGCCCCGGCCTTCAGGCCGGGGTGTGGTTCACTTGAAGGAGAAAAATTATGCGTAGTACCTTCGGAACGACTACGCGTGAATGGATGAAACTGTTTGTCTCGGTGTTGGCGATAACCTTCGCTGCGGCGTGCAACAAGCCCACCCTGGAGCAGGTTTATGCTTCCCCGGTGGGAGACAGAGCGAGTGGGCGGTACGATTATCAGCATTCCATTGTCAGCCCCGACGCCGAAGCCACCATACAGCTTAAGATTGCGGTATGGCCCTTCGACTACAAGAAGGAATCACTGGAGAACGCGACCATAAAAAACGGTGACTGGCTGCTCTCCATTTTCCTGGATCGGAACTCGGAAAACGAGGCCGCGATCGCGACCAGTGCTGTAATGGAAGCCATCACCAGCAACGTCCAATTGCGGCACCTCACGCTGATCGCTAGATCTCAAATCGAACCGCTCTTAAGTGAAAACATCGACGAGGTCAAGTCTATCCAGTCGGTTAATGATGCATTACGCCTAGGCAACATCTTCAAGGTGGATCTGATCGTCATTGGCAGCGTCATTTCGGGTGAGAGGGACGGCGAGTTCTCAATCAGCATGCAATTGATGGACGTGAAAAAGAAGGGTGCAATTATCAAAAGCCTGAGCGATGTCTGCACCAGATGCGATGTCGCCAAACTACAGGCGACCAGTAAAAGCATGGCGACTAAGCTCCTGCTGGTCGGGAAGGACATCGAATCAATCATCTATCTCTTACCAGGGACCAGATACTAATTCCGTAACCAGAAAAAAACGGGGCCGTGAGTATCCGGGGGAACGGCGGCATCGTGTTGGTTGGGTACCAACCTTGATCGGCTGTTGGCAGAACTTGCAGGATGCCTACGCCAGATGAAGTCGCGCAAAGCTGTCGATGATCTCAGGGTAACGCCCGCAGTCCGTTCCGGAAACGTAAATCGTGGTATTGCCCGCACGACGACGAAACGGGCGTGTAGGCGGTGAAGACATGGTCCAGACCGGCGGTGATGCTTGCGTCGGCTACACGGGCGAAATGGGTTCCTGCGGCGCTTATGGCGGCACGGGCTACAGCGGTGGTCCCGGTTCCTCCGGCGGTCCCGGCGACAACGGCTATCCCGGCTCCAACGGTGCGGGCGGCTCCAGCGAAGGTATGATCCATAACGGCAAATGGTATCCCGACCACGGCGACAACGGCGCGCCCGGCGGCGACGGTTGCGGCGGCGGCGGCGGTGGGGGCGGAGGCTCGACCCATTCCGATATTTCGTTCTTCTCCGCCTGCGAGGACTGGGGCGGCACGGGCGGCGGCGGAGGCGGAGGAGGTTGCGGCGGCGAGGGCGGCTCAGGAGGAATGGGCGGCGGCTCGTCGTTCGGCATTTTCCTTTATGACGCTTCGCCGGAAATAAAAGGCTGCGTAATCGTCGTCGGTGAGGGCGGCGACGGCGGCGACGGCCGTTTCGGCAGGAACGGCGGCGAAGGCAGGGAGGGAGGCCAGGGCGGCCAGGCCTGCGACGAGGGCGACTTCGGGGGTCCCGGCGGCGCGGGCGGCTGGGGCGGCAAAGGCGGCAGCGGCGGCGGCGGCGCGGGAGGCAACTCAGTAGGAATCTACAGGGCGGGGAATTCTGCGCCTGTCCTGGACGACAATGCCATTACCACCGGCGATCCCGGCCAAGGTGGCAAAGCCGGTTCAGCCGAAGGCCACGACGGCCAGGGCGGGATTTCTCGGGATATCGATTAGCGGCGCGCCTTGTCCGAACGCTTGAGCGTTTTCAACCCTTTGTCCTTACTTGCCTTTTCGTTCGTCATATGATACACTCAGTGTAATGGACAGGGTCGGCGCGGATCGACCCTAAGCATAAGGCAGGTGCGGATGAAGGCGTTGTCGGCGGCGACAAGCGACGTCGGGCGCGTGCGCGCGCACAACGAGGACTCGTTTTTGGAGAACGCGAGTCTGGGGCTTTACGCCGTCGCCGACGGCATGGGCGGCCACAAGGCCGGCGAAGTGGCCAGCCGGATGGCGCTCGACGTTTTTTCCAGCGAATTGGCCCATTTTCGGATGCTCATCGAGACCTGCGCTCACGGTCCCACGCCGAGTCTGCGGCGGCAGATCATGGAGCGCATGGATCAGGCCATGCAAAAGGCGAGCGCCGCCGTATTTTCCGTCGGCCAGAGCGATCCGGAACGGAAGGGCATGGGCACGACGCTCTCGGCGCTGCTTCTGGTCGGCCGCTCGGCCTTCATCGCCCACGTCGGCGATACGCGCGTCTACCTGCTGCGCGACAATCAAGTGCACAAGCTCACGGAAGACCACACGCTCGTCGCCGAGCAGCGCAAAAAGGGATTGTTGACCGCCGAGGAAGCAGCGCGCTTTCCCTACAAAAATGTCGTGACACGCGGCGTGGGCTTGTTTGAGAGCGTGCCGGTGGATACGCTGCATCTGGAAATCGCACCCGCCGACAAGTTTTTGCTCTGTTCCGACGGGCTGCACGAATGCCTTTCGGAAGAGGAGATACCCGCCATGTTCGACGCCGCAAGCCTGGAGGACGTGACCCGCCGCCTCGTGGAGCTGGCCAACCTCCACGGCGGCCGGGACAACATCACCGCCCTGGCGGTGGAGGTGCCCGACCTGCCGATGAGCGAGGGCGAAATCGCCGTCCATCAGAAGCTGGAGACCCTGCGCCAGATCGCCCTGTTCCGCAAGCTTTCCTATTCCGAACTCATCAAAACGCTCAACGCCGCGCAGATCCTCCACCACCAGAAAGGCGACATGATCATTCGCGAGGGGGAGCGCGGCGACCGGCTTTACATCATTCTCTCGGGAGCGGTGGACATCCTCAAGGACAACGTCTATCTCACGACCCTGGAGCGCGGCGGCCATTTCGGCGAGATGGCGCTGATCGAAAACAGCGTCCGCTCGGCCACCGTCCGCGCCGCCAAGCCCTGCGATCTGCTGGCCGTCGAGCAGAGCGAGTTCTACCGGCTGCTCGGCGAGGAGCCGCACCTCGCCGTCAAAATCCTTTTAAACTTCGTCGGCGTGCTCTCCGAACGGCTGCGCGAAACGACGCGCGCCTTCTCCGAGTCGCGCCGCCGCATCACCGAGATCAACATCAGCGGTTAGCCCCGATGACGAAGCGTGAAATTCGCACGAGCCGCGCGAGGGCTCGCGTCGCGCGGGCCGGCCGCTGGATTTTTTTCTTTGCGCTCGGCGCGGCGCTGGTCGGCTGCGCTTCGCGGACGGCAAAGCCCGACGCGCCGCGGGCCGTGGATATCCTCGACGAGCGCGTGCCGCTCTACGACGACGGAGCGCCGCTGCCCGAGTTGACCGAGCCGGAAATCAAGAACTGGCGACGCCTGATCCAGGCGATCGAGAGGCGCGTCGAGACGCAATCGCGCCGCAAAACCGTCAGCGAGGAGCAGCTTCTAGCCCTGAAGCGCCGGGTCAACGCCCTGGTCGCCCATTCGCTCAATTCGCACCGCGCCTTCCCCTCGGAGTTGGAAAACGCCCTGGCGGCGATGCTGGCGCGCGTCGATCGCGCCTTCGTCGCCCTGCGCGCGCCGCAGTATGCCGCGATCGTCGAGGTTCCGATGGTCGAAAAATCGCCGACGATGCGGCGGCGGCCCTTCCAGTTCATCTGGCCGGTGACCGGCGTGGAGGTCAGCTCGCCTTTCGGGTTTCGCCGCGATCCGTATTCGGGCCGCGCCAGGTTCCACGACGGCATCGACCTCGCCGGCCAGCCGGGCGAGATCGTTTTCGCCGCCGAGCGCGGGCGCGTGGTCTACGCCGGTTACAAGGGCAAGGCGGGGCGGGTGGTGATCCTCGAGCACGCCAACGGCTTCAAGACGTTTTACGCCCACTTAAACGACATCCTTACCGTGGAACGTCTCGTCGTCGAGCGCGGCCAGCCGATCGGCCTGATGGGCAGCACCGGCCGCTCCACCGGTTCGCACCTGCACTTCAAAATCACGGCCTGGGATCAAGCGCTGAACCCGGAGAAGTTCGTCGGACAGGTCTTGGAATAACGTGCGCGCGACAATTCGGTTGACGCCGCGCCGGCGCGGGCTGGCGCAACATCATCAAGAAGAAGTAGACGGCTTCGGCGGCCGCGTTTTCGAAGCGGGCGGTTTTCTCGTTCGCTTCGGCTTCGTCGGTTGTTCCATCCGAGCCGGTTCTTCCGCCTCCTCGTACATCGCCGGCGGCGGCGGGGTCTGACGGACGATGCCGAGCCGCGCTTCGATTTCGTCCACGATGTGTTCCGCGAAGGGCAGGGCGCAGGTGAGGCCGGGCGAAACGGCGTTGAGTACGTGCATCGAGCGGGCATCGCCTTCGATGACGAAATCCATTTCCAGTTCGCGTTCCTTGAGGCGCAGCAATTGGGCGCGGATGCCGGGCTGGCCCCAGCGCCGGTAGTGCGCCGGCCGCACGTCGTCAACGAGCCGGGCTGCCTGCGAGACGAGCGTGGAACGGCGATATTTTTTCATTTCCTCGCGGGCCAGGCCCAAGAAATCGAATTTCGCTCCGAACGCCAGCCCCAACTGGCGGCCGATGATCTCCCCCAATTCGAGCGGGTTGAAGCCGCCGAGGCCGCCGTAGTGTTCGCGCCAGAAGGCCGGCATCGCCGTGGGGCCGATCTTCACGCGGCGATCCACCGTCACCGTGAAGTGGACGCCCAAGAACGGATTCTTGAGATTGGGGACGGGATAGACGTGCGTGGCGAGCGCGCCCGGAGGCTCGTCCGAATGGAGATAGACGCCTTTGAACGGCAGGATGCGCGTGTTTTGCGAGAAGCCGTAGAGCAGGGCGATCTTGTCGGCGTAAAGCCCGGCCGCGTTGACGACGTAGCGCGCCGCGATCGGTCCGAGCGAGGTGCGCACGACGTCGCCGTCCCGGCCCAGGAACGCCGCGCCGAAATGGAGGAAGATGCCGGCCTCGATGGCGTCGGCCTTGAGCGCGTGCATCAGCAGGCCGGGATCGATCGAGGCCGTCGTCGGCGACCAGAGGGCCCGGCCTTTCGTTCTGGCGCGCGGTTCGATCTCTCGCGCCTGCTTGTCGCTGACCTCCTTGACGTCGATGCCGTTGGCGCGGGCGCGGTCGAAGAGGACGTCGAGCGTGCCCTGTTCTCCGTCGTTGGCGACGACCACGAGCTTGCCGCAGGCGTTGACCGGCAGGCCCTTGGCTTCGCAGTAGGCGCGCAGGCGGCGGTTGCCGTCGCGGCAGAAGCGGGCCTTGAGCGAATCGGCGGCGTAGTAGAAGCCGGCGTGCAGCACGCCGCTGTTGCGGCCGCTGGTGTGTTCGCCGACGTCGAGTTCTTTTTCGATCACGGCCACGGCGGCCGTCGGCTGACGCCGCTTGATTTCGCGGGCGATCGAAAGCCCGATGATCCCCGCGCCGACCACGAGAAAATCCACACCTGCGCCCAGTTCTTGTCTGCTCATTGCTGTCCGCATGGTTCGCTCCTTGACGCGTCGGCCACTCTAGCGCCAAACGGCTGGAAAATGAAGAGTGAACGCCTTGCTTTGCGGCGCGGGATCTACTTTTTCCTTGCAATCGCGGCAAGTTTTGGTATAAGGGGACCCTTGCTATCGGCCGCGCCGATGCTGACAAGTGAAGGACATGGGGGTGTGGCTCAGTTGGTAGAGCGCCTGCTTCGCATGCAGGAGGCCGGGGGTTCGAGTCCCCCCATCTCCACCAGATTTCGCCCAGGTAGCTCAGTCGGTAGAGCAGAGGACTGAAAATCCTCGTGTCAGCGGTTCAACTCCGTTCCTGGGCACCAGCCAACCTGCCCCGATTTCGCTTGGAATCGGGGTTTTTTCTTGGTAATTTTCTCGCGGATTCCCTGGGCGGGGTCCGTCCCCGCCTCCGGTTCCATTTGTTCCAGGAGACGGCTTTTTCCATCCAGTTTTGGCGTGCCGGCGGCGCAGTCCACCGGAACCGGCAACCCGGCAGTTCGCCGCCGGATGAGTTTTGGCGAGGGACACTTCCAAACAGAGGCAGGCCAGGGGCGGCGCGGCTTGAAAATTGGCAGGAGAAGTGACCGCATGATTGAAAAGCAACCCAACATCGCCTTGTTGATCGATGCCGATAATTCCCCGGCCAGCAAGATCGACGTCATCCTGGCGGAACTGGCGAAAGTCGGCGTGACCAACATCCGCCGCGCCTACGGGAACTGGAAGAAGGACGGACTCAAGGGCTGGGAGGCGGTGCTGCAAGAATACGCCATCCGCCCGATCCAGCAGTTCGATTACAGCAAGGGCAAGAACGCCACCGACATGGGGATGGTCATCGACGCGATGGATCTGCTCTACACCGACCAGCCCGAAGCCTTTGGCATCGTCTCATCCGACAGCGACTTCACGCCGCTGGTGATGCACCTGAAGGCCAAAGGCTCGCAGGTGTTCGGCTTCGGCGCCAAGAAGACGCCAAAACCCTTTGTCAACGCCTGCACGCGTTTTCTTTACCTTGAAAACCTGGGGCAAGCCGCCGGGCCTGAAAAGCCAATGAGGCCGACCAAGGCGAGTTCCGGACGCAAATCGGGAGAGGCTTCCAAAGACGAGACGCATGCCGCCAGCGAACCCGCGCCGGATTCCGCACCCATCCGGTTGGGCACAGCCGCGCTAAAGCAGGACGCGCGGCTGGTCTCGCTGTTGCGCAATGTCGTGGAATCGGCGGCCGGTGAGGACGGCTGGGCGCCCTTGGGGTCGGTGGGGCAACAGATTGGCAACCAAGCCTCCTTCGATCCGCGCAATTACGGTTATCGCAAGCTGATCGACTTGATCGAAGCGACACAGTTGTTCGAGCTCGACCGCCGCGGGAGCCAGCTCGTGCTGCGGGACAAACGCCAGGCCAAGGCCAGCCGGAGCTAAACGAAAAGGTGATGTTTCCGATCAGAACTTCAGGTCCCTGAAGGCGCCTCAAGGTCGCTCCAGGCGCGCTTGCTGCCGCCCTTGAATCCCTCTCATTCGGTCCTATGTAACTGTCCCTCCGATCCTTCGGTCCCATTTACTCGTCCGTACCCGGCGTCGCAGGCTCCGGCGCGCCCGAAGCCGTCGAGGGGGCGTATGAAAAGCGGATTGGCACGTGCCAGAAGACGTCGATACCGCCCACATTCGCATCGCCGTAAAAGGTTTCCAGGAACCATTGCCGAACGAGCTGGAACTCCGCCTTGCCTTCGGCCCGGTTGACGCCAAGCGGGGCGTTGTAATGGTAGGAAGATTCGAGATACACGCGGCGGCCGATGCGCTTTCCCGCGGTCAGGATGGGTTCCTGCGTCGTCTCTCCGAATGCAAGGGTCAGTCGATCGATGCCCGTGCGGCGGCGGATCTTCTGCTGAAGCTCGGGGTACTGAAATGCAATCAGGCCGGCGCCTAAATTAGCGGCCATGCCTTCGGCCTGGCCGCTGCGCTGATCGCTGGTGTCAGGCGACCCTGTTACGAGCAAGGTGAGAATCTGGTAGTCCGGCATGGGCGGCTGAGATGAAAATTTCAGTTCAGGCCTTGACGCCCGACCGCGGATCGTCGCCGTCACCTGCGCATCCTGGAGGTCGGCTTTGGCCACGATATGGAGGTAGGGCTCATGGTTGATCCCGGGCGGGAAGCTGACGGTCGCCTGATCGATCTGAAACGTATTGCCCAGAAGATTGAAAGAACCCCGCTCGCTCTCCAGGTCGCCCGTGACCGACGCGCCTTCCGGGTCTATGTTCACCGTCAGATCGCCGTTCCAGACCGTGTCGATGGATTCGCCGGTAACCATCGCCTGGTTAATAAAGACGAAATGCAGACGGACAGAACGAGCGGCCGGCTCGCGGACCGGAGCGGCCTCGGCATTGTCTTCTCCCGCTCCGACGAACTCTACCCGTGGATTTTTGGGAATCTTCTTGGGAACCTTCGCCGATTTCACCAGGACGTCGATGGCCGTGTCTTTAAACTGCACATCGACGTTCACGTCGTTCTCATCGATGCGAAATGCGACGGCGACTTTGCTGCTGACCATGCTCTGCGGAGCCTGGGGCGCTTCGATCAGAAGCCTTTTCATCGTAATGTCGGAACTTCCGCTGACGCTCCGAAGCGTGGAGAAATCCGCGTGGCCGGTCGCCGTCACCTTTCCCTCCCCACTCGTGAATGAAAAGCGTTCCAGCGTCAGACGTTTGCCGTCCGCCTTCAATAATAAATCGATGTTATCGAGCGAATTCTTCAAATTGAGAAACGATACGGAGTCGGCCGACACTTCGACCGAGCCGGTGAGCGAGGGATCCTTCAGCGTACCCGAAAGGCTAAGATCGATCCCGGCCGTGCCGCTCAGATCGTGCACCGCCCCCGGCAGCAGAGGATTCAGCAAATCCAGTGAAATATTAGAAGCGCTCAAGGTTGCTCGCAGCGGGAGGTCGATGAACGAACGCTCATTCCGGACGATGTCATTCAGGGGCAGTTCGGAATCCAGCTGAATGGACACCGGCGGAAGGGCGCCTGCTCCGAGCGTAACCTGGAACCGCTGCCTGTCCGGATGCGCCTCCAGCACGGCCTCCAACGGCTGATCCACAAGATCGTCCAGAGAAATCCTCCCCTTGGCGGAAATCTTCACGTCATTGTCGGCAAGGTTTCCTTCCGCGTTTCCCTCGCTGTCCAGAGTAAACGCCAAATTATTCGGTAGCTTCACAAATGCCCCCAAGCGCTCGGAGTTGAAACCGCTCAAGCGCCAAATCACATGATGGGGGTTGTCCGGCGACCAGTGAATATCGAAAGGATCGAAACGGGCCTCGACGGGGATGCGCAGCGACATGGCGAGGATATCCTGGCCGAGGTCGTTCAGCTTTATATTCCCGTACGCAAGTTTGCGGTCATAGTTCAATTCGACGTCAAGCGAACCGGCGCTGTACCCTTCCACAATCAGGCCGGCGACCGACGCGTTGAGGGACAGGGAGGGTTCAGCGGGCGTTCCTTTGACTGAGGCCCGCGCCGAAAGCTCGCCGGCAAGCTTGGGCCTGGCCACAAAGCCATTGACTGTTTTCAGATCGAACCGCTCGACGAGCACGTCAAGGTGATGCTGCCGCTCGGGCCGCCAGCGAACTCGCGTTTCCGCCAGGTTCAGTTCCACCGGTATCTTGGCGGTCACGCTTATAGGGGTTCGGTCCGTCGCGTTCAGGCTGGCTCGCAAATCAACGAGGTCGTTGTTCCATTCAAGAGTGGCCTGGGGTGAGCCGATCTCAATACCATTAATGTTTAGATCCCTTGCTTTGGCGTCCAGCACGACCTTGGGGGACGCGCTTTGGCCGTTCAACGTCAGGCGCACATCCAGGCGGCCCTTCAGCGCCGGTTTTTCAACGAACTTGTTCGTTAGCGACAGGTCCAGCGCTTCGACACCCAGTTCCAAATCGTTCCTGCCGCGCTGTTGGAAACGGCCCGAGACCGTTACGTGACCGTCGTTGACGGCGAAGCCGAGACGATCGACGCTGACGGCGCCATCAGAATATTCAATCGCCCCTCCCTGGGTCAGTTTGAAGGCGACGCCGTCGTATTCCCCCTTCCCGCCACGAAGCTCGATCCGTAGCGGCGGCCCGGGCATGATTCCCATTGCCACATACCCCGAGCGGGTTTCGGCGGCGGTCAGATCCGCGACCAGATCCATTCCGGCCGGCGTTCCTTCCACCTGAACGGCGACGCTGCGCAGGCTGGTCTTGCCGTAGGAAAGATCCGTCGCCTTCAGCGAAGCCTTGAAGGAGCGGCGGTCGTCGATGGGCCTCGTGGTGTAAGCGGATGACGCGCCGGCGATGTGAAATCCAGACACCTCCAGTTCATCCACGCTGGCGTTGCCGACGCAAGTCGGCCAGGGCAGAGCCCCCTCGCAGGAGGCGCTGGCCTCGAACCGGCCGCGCATCGGCGGCAGGGCGAAGGCTTCCGCCACGGCCCCAAGATCGCCAGCCTTGAAGCTCAGGTTTGCCCGCAGCCGCTTGAACTGCTCGATGTTTACCTGGGCCAGAAGATCGACCGCGCCGGCCTTGAAATCGAGCGACCCGTCGATGTCGCGCTCATGGAGGCTTCCGTTCAGGGTAAAGTGGACTTTTCCGAGCGGATCCAACGTGCATTCCGAGCAGAAAAATTGGCCATCAGCCTCAAGCGTTTCGAGGCTCGATCCGCGGACCGAGAGCGCCCCTTCGCCGCCGATATTCCCTTCAGCGGGTGCGCCGAAGCTTTCGGGCCTTGCACGGGAAAGGATGAAGCGGGCGTCGCCGGCCATGGTTGGCTGAAACTGGGTTTCTGCGTCCATCTGCAGTTGCGAGTCAAGGACGGAGAGCCTCGCGGAGACGGATATCGCCCTGGGATCGCCTTTCGCCGAAAGCGTAAGTTGTGCGCCGTCCGGAACCGGAAAAGGAACGTAACCGGCCAGCCAGTCGCCCGAAGCCTCCACCTTCAGCGCGATGGAACCGGCCATTGTATAAGGCGTAAAATGAATGTCCTCGACGCTCAGGGAGCCGATGGATGTGTCGATGCGGGCATCGGTCAGCGAGGCGACGCCCGAATTCCAATCCGCCGTCATGGACGCCTGCCGGACCTCCAGATCTGCTGGGGGCAGATTAGTCGAAAGGCTAAAAATGGTGACTGATGCATCCTCGCCTTTCCATGAGCATGAAAGATCCAAGGCCGCCCGTTCGACCAGCACCCGCTCTTCCCCATTCCGATGCCATACCAGCCGCGCATCCGTGATTTCCAGGCGATGCACGTCGAGGAAGAATGGCAGCGAGGGCCGTACCTCTTTCCGTTGCGATACGAGCGGAGCCTCCGGTTCGAGAGTCGCGCCGGTCGGCGATTCGGGCGCCAGATCGAGAAAGGCGCTGGCCGTTGCGGTGAAATGCAGGTGAACCTCGGCCCCGTGGATCTTCAGGGAGATCACTTCAAGCCGCCTTTCGACCACAGACGGAGGCTCCAGCGCGAGGTCGAGCGCATCCACGGCGATGGTGAGACCTCCGTGGCGGTCGGTGATGCGGATTCCCTTGATGTGCAGACCGGCGAACAGCGCGCCTGAAAAGTCCTCCACGGCGATATGACCGGGGATCATGCCGTTGTAAATGTTCAGGCCTATCGGCAGAAGACGGCGGGTGCCGGTTTCGGTCCACAGCAGAAACACCACGGTCGCCACAATAGCGAAGGCCGCCGCGACTATGGAAAAACCCGCCATGCGCAATGCGCGCCGCAGCGGGCCGCGTCTGGGGCGGGGCTTCCTTTCCGTATCGCCCGCTGGCGGCGCTTTCTTTGTTTCGTCGTTCAAAACGCATCTCCAAAGCTGAAATGAATCGCCCAACGGGCGTCGCCCGAGAAACGGGAAAACGTGTTCAAACGATAGCCGAAGTCGAGCCGCAGCTTGCCGACGGGACTGTCGTAGCGCAGGCCGCCGCCGGTGGAATAGCTCCACTGGCTGGGTTTGTATTCCATTTCGCCGGACTGAACGTCGCCGACATCGAAAAACGGCACGACATAAAGAACGTCGATGGTTTTGAAGCGCAATTCGACATTGCCGAGCGCCATGGTTTTGCCGCCCACGGGGAGGCTGGAGCATTTGCCGGAGGGGTCGCAATCCTCGATGCGGGGCGAAAGCCGCTTCAGTCCCCAGCCGCGCACGGTGTCGCCGCCGCCCAGATAATATTTCATCGAGATCGGCGCGCCGGGCTTCATGCCGTATGGGAAGATATAGCCGGTGCTGGCGCGCGCCGCCGCCTGCAAGTGCGAAAAGACCTGCCAATAGGCTTTTATTTCGGGAGTGATCTTGTGGTAGTCGTAGAAACTGCCGAGCCAGGCGCCCGAGATATCGTAGATCGCATCGATAATCACGCCGTTTTTAGGGTTGAAGAAATCGTCCGTGAAGAACAGCGTGTAGCGGAATTCCAGATAGTCGAGGAAATAAGGATCCTGGAAATCCCGTCCCAAGACCGTTTTATTGAGCTGGAAAAGGGACGACTGGCTGAAGAAATCGAAAAACTGCGCGTTATAGCTGGCTTCGGCCAGGGTGAAGCCGAAGAGAAAGCGTGAGACGCCGAAACGCAGGCTCGGCGTGTAATATTGATAGCCCTCCTGGATATCCAAAGCGAAGGAGGGCTTGATCGTCCAGATAAGCTTGGGTTCGAGCCAGCCCTTCTTCGTGAAATGCGGCTCCAGCTTCAGGATGGGGCCGTGCTCGTTCGGCTCCCACGGATACGGCAACAGGGCGTAGCCGGCCTTTGCCGCCAGGTCGAAGCGGACCAGATCGCCCGAGATGTTGCGGTGCGTATAAAAGAGCGACAGGTGGCTGTCCCAACGGTTGGATTCGATGCCGATGCCGATGCCCACTTTCAACCGCTGGGGATTGCCTTCCACGACCTGGACGAGCAGGCCCAATTGGCCGTCCGGCCCAAGTTCCTTGTCCGGCGAGACCGATACCGAATTGAAGGCGTCCATGGCGTAGATGGCCTTTTCGATTCGGGTCAGAAGCTCGGGGGAATAGGGTTTGCCGGGGGCGAAATCGATCTCGGCGTCCAGAAGATGCGACGGAATGGCGGAGAGTCCGCTATAACGAATGCGGCCAATCCGGCAATAGGGGCCGTGGCTGACGCTGAAAGCCACGTCCGCCCAGTGTCGGTCGCGATCCACTTCGGCGCTCTCCTGGATCGCAGCGAGACCGTAACCGCCGGATTCCAGAACAAGACGTATCTTCTCCACCGACCGGTTCAACGCCCGGATCTCAAAGCGGGCGCCTTGTTTAAGAGTAATGGCGGCCTCCACCTCCTTCTGGGAAACCGCGCCGTCCGTCCACGCGACGACGATCAAGCGCACGAGAATGGGCTCTCCCTCATCGACGACGATCGTTACGCGCACCTCGTCCGAGCCTTCCTTCAAAGGCTCCATGCGGATCTCTTTGACGGCCGCCTGGTAGTAACCGAAGGATTTGTACAGTTCCTCGATGCGCTTGGCGTCGTCCTTTGAAAAGCCTTTGCTGAAATAGTAGGTATCGGTCAGCCCGGTCCAGGTCCACCACGACGTTTCGTCCATATACAGGTATTTCAGAAATTCGCTCTTTTTAAACCGGGTCACGCCCTGCAAATCGATTTCGTGGATGATGTATTTCGGGTGGGTCTCGGATTTGACGCTTCCCTTCGACGCACAGGAGGCGACCCCAAATGCCATCCACAACGAAATACCCGCCAGGACGATTCGAAAAATGAGCGGTGGCGTATCGGGCATACAGTTCTCTTCCCGCCTGCGCCATGCGTCCATGGGCGGCTCGCGGTCCCTGAGAATCTCATCCGGCCAGGACTGCCTATCGCCAATCATTGACGATTTCGGCCGATATCGCTATTCCCGATAAGATTTTCATACTGTAAATGCCTTGCCGCCACAATGAGAAAGCGGGTGTTTTCAATGTGGAGCGAATTTCCGGGGACCCGCGCCGTTTTGCGCCCGTTGCGGCTTTGAAGAACTACAGGGACTTGACTATGAGTTCCAAGCGTTCGTTGCGAATGCTAGGGTGCGCCTCGCCCAGGAAATCCTTGACCGGAAAAACCGCCATGCTATATTGTGACCGTCACCGTCGTGATAGAGGCTAGACCCCGGATTTACTGAAGGTTCTTGCGCTTTTAGCAAAAAGGCGGCCGATAACATTCTTGATTTCGCCGGCAGGAAGATAGGCCTTATCTTTTTGTTTGAATCGTATTTTTAAATACTGCGATTAAATTGCGCGCAATAAAGCCCGGTTTTTACTGGCCATAGCCTTGGCGTGTCTCTTAAATGCGTTTGACGAAGCGACTTTTGATCTCTATTCTTTGCTCGTTCAATCGATACGCGTTTCTCTTCATTCATAACTGGGCGATATTCTGCATCAAGATGGCGAGAGGATTGGGATGGGAAGCGACCGACCGAGCGACAAATTCCGCGAGATTGCGCGCCTGGCGGAAGAACGGGACCAGGCAAGGCGGTCCGCCGAGGCGCTGAGCGAGCGGCTGCAGCGGGTTCTCGGCAGCATCACCGACGGTCATTACATTCTGGACAAGGACTGGATCTTCCAGGACATCAATCTCCACGCCCTACGCTACTTCGGCAGGAATCGCGAACAGGTTATCGGGCGTTGCCTCTGGGACGTATTCCCCACGGTCAAAAATTCTCTCGTCGAGAAAAAATTGCGTCAGGCGATGGAGGACGGCGAGCCGGTCCACATCGAGTTTCGCTCGCTGATCGTTCCCGGCCGGTGGGTTAACTTGAACGCCTATCCGATGCAGGACGGGCTGTTCGTCGTGTTCAGCGACATTTCCCAACAAAAGGAGAACGAGGAAAAGATCAACTGGCTGTCTTCGTTTCCCGAGCGCAACGTCAATCCCGTTTTCGAACTGAACGAGGAAGGACGCGTGACCTATGCCAACCTGGCTATGAAGCGGTTATTGCCGGACATCGAAACGCATGGCTCGCGCCACGCGTTCTTCAGGGAAGCGCTCGATTTTTTGCGAACCACGAAAAATTCGGAGCAGAACCAAGCCCGTCAGATCGAGACGGAGATCGACGGCGCCTGGTATCTGCTGAATTTGATGTACATCGCCGAATTCCGACGAATGCGGGTTTATGGCTTCAATATCTCGGCGAGAAAGCAGGCCGAAAGGGAGGCGCTCCGCTCCAAGGAAGACTGGGCGAACACCTTCGACACGATTCCCGACCTTATCGCCGTTATCGACGACCGGCACCGAATCGTCCGGGCGAACAAGGCCATGGCCGAAAAGATGAGGGCTTCCCCCGAGGACGCCATCGGAATGCGCTGTTACCGGGGAATTCACGGTACGGGGGCGCCGCCGCCGTTCTGCCCCCATGCCAAGCTGCTCATGGATGGCGAGGAGCGGGTGACCGAAATCCATGAGCCGAGGATGGGCGGCGACTTTCTGGTCAGTGTCACGCCGATTCGCGACGACGACGGCAAGGTGAGAGGATGCGTTCACGTCGCGCGCGACATCAGCGAGCTTAAGCGAAAGGAAAAGGAGCTTCAACGACTCAACCGCGCATTGCGGATTCTGACCGATACGAATCAGGCCATCCTGCGCGCCACAGATGAGACGGGCTACTTTGAGGAAGCCTGCCGGATCACCGTGTCGGGCGGCGACTATCGAATGGCATGGATCGGTCTGGCCGAGGACGACGAAAGGAAAACGGTCCGGCCGGTGGCGCACGCCGGCTTCGAGGAAGGGTATCTCGAAACGCTCAACCTCACCTGGGCGGACGTAGAACGCGGACGCGGCCCCACGGGCACGGCGATCCGGACGGGGAAGCCGGCTTTCTGCCGAGACATGCTTACGGATCCCAACTTCAAACCTTGGCGCGCCGAGGCGCTCAAGCGCGGTTACGCATCGTCGGTCGTTCTCCCCCTGATCGGCGTCAACCGCGTGCTGGGCGCAATCAACATCTATTCCCCAGACCCGGATCCGTTCTCCGAGGAGGAAGTCGGCCTGCTTCTGGAACTGGCCGACAACCTGGCCCGCGGCATCGAAGTGCTCCGGTTGCAGGCGGCAACCCAAAAAACGGGGGAGGCGCTCCGGGAAAGCGAGGCCCGTTATCGCTCCCTGTTCGAAGGAATGAGCGAGGGCTTTGCCCTGCACGAGATCGTTTGCGACGAAAGCGGCGTGCCCGTCGATTACCGCTTCCTGGAATTGAACCCGTCTTTCGAGCGGCTTACCGGTCTCAAACGGGAGGAATTGCTGGGCAAGCTTGTCAGCGAGATCCCGGTCTTGCGCGCTGAATCCTGGAAATGGGCGGGTATTTACGGGGAGGTGGCTCTCACGGGCCAATCCATTCGCTTCGAGGAATATTCGTCGGGGCTCGATACTTATTATGAGATTTTCGCCTACCGCCCGGTGCCGCAGCAATTTGCCGTGCTTTTTATGAACGTCACCGAACGGAGGCGGGCCGAGGAAGCCCTGCGCGAAAGCGAGTCGAAGCTGAATAGAGCGCAGGAGATCGCCCACCTGGGAAGCTGGGACCTCGATCTGGCTGAAAACCGCCTTTCCTGGTCGGATGAGGTCTACCGGATATTCGGACTGCAGCCGCAGGAATTCGCCGCCACTTATGAAGCGTTCCTGGACGGCGTGCATCCGGACGATCGCGCGGCCGTGGACCGGGCGTATTCGAACTCGCTGAAGGAAGGCCGGGATTCCTACGAAATCGAGCACCGGATCGTCAGAAAAAACGACGGGGCGGTCCGGTTTGTCCACGAGAAATGCGCGCACGTTCGGGACGGATCCGGCCGCATCATCCGTTCCGTCGGCATGGTTCACGACATTACCGAGCGCAAACTGGCCGAGGAGGAGCTGCAAAGGACCTACGCCGAGATATCAAACGAGAAGAAGCGTCTGGAGACCATCATCGATGTTCTGCCGGTGGGGTTTTCCCTGGTCGATGCGCACGGCGGAAACATCCGATCGAACCAAACTTACGACGATCTGTGGGGCCTGCCCCGTCCCATTCCGCGCGACGTCGGGGACTACTCCGCCTATAAGGCCTGGTGGATGACCACCGGCGAACCGGTCCAGCCGGAGGAATGGGGTTCGGCCATCGCCGTCTCGAAGGGAGAGGCGGCCATCGGACAGTTCTTCGAGATCGAAAAATTCGACGGCGAGCACCGGTTCGTCATGAACAGCGCCGTTCCCATCCGGAACGCCGATGGCCGGATCACCGGCAGCGCCGTGGCGATCCAAGACATCACGGATCTGAAACGGACCCATGATGCGCTGCGCCGACATCAGGAACATCTGGAGGACCTGGTTCGCGAGCGCACGGCGGAACTGAAGGAGAAGAACGCCAGCTTGCTGCAAAAGCGGGATCAGATAAGAATCCTGGCCACCGAACTGATGTACGCCGAGGAGAACGAGCGTCGCCGCATCGCCCAAGGCCTGCACGATTTTCTGGGCCAGAAACTGGCCATGTTCAAGCTGAGGCTGGGGATGGCCATCGGCCAAATCGCCGACGACCGCCAGCGGGAAGTCGTCCGTGAAATTCACGACAACCTGGACGACATCATCGATGAAACTCGGAATCTGTATTTCGATCTCAGGTTCGAGACGTTTTTCAAGGAGGGATTGGAGCCGGCCCTGCGAGAACTGGGCGAGAAGATGATGGAGCAACACAAGATCGCGATGAAATTGGAGTCCGTGGGGGAGCCTAAGTCCCTTTCTTCCTATCTGGTCCTGAATCTGTACCAGATCGTCCGCGAGTTGCTGTACAACGTCGTCAAGCATGCCAAAGCCACGCAGGTGAACGTCGCCGTGCATTATGACGACCAGGGCGTCTCGGTCATTGTGGAGGACAATGGCGTCGGCTTCGACCGCGACGAAATCGCAAAATTCCTGTCGAGCGGCAAGAAGTTCGGCCTTTTCGGCGTCAAGGAACGCATCGAAGGCCTGTACGGCGAGATCGACATCGATTCGGCCATCGGCCGGGGAACGATGGTCTCCGTCCATCTGCCGCTGGCGGCGGACTGACGTTCGGCGTAATTCAAGTGGTGCTGGAACGACTCGCGCGGAGAAATCCCGAGCCAAAGCCTCTGGGAGGGGATTGGTCGGCCGGCGTGGAAAAAAGGCGCACGGAAGTCTTGGCGATACGGTCGATGGTCGCCAGCAACATCTTCGTCCCTCGGCGGTAAGGGCCGGCCAGGCGACTCGCCGTCTGCGCGGGACGGACGGTTTTGATTTCCCAATCGCCCTTGAACAGACGCAGCAGGTCCCCTGTCGTCAACCGCCCGACCCGGTCGGAGCCGAGCCTCCGCTCGCCCGTGAACAGCAAGTGGAACAGGCTTCCGGCGGAAGTGATCTGGCGCAGGGATTCCATGTACAGAGAGCGCTCGTTCTGGTCGAGGCGCTGGAAAAATCCCGTGTCGATCACCGTGTCGAAGAGGATGCAGGGCTTTAAAAAACAAAGCCGGCTGCTGACGAAGAAGGCCACTTCCACATCATGCATGGCCGCCTTGGCCCGGGCCATGCCGATGGCGGCGGCCGCCCTATCCACCCCCCAGACGCGATAGCCGCGCTTGGCCAGGTAAATGGCGCCGTCGCCGGCGCCGCAGCCTGCGTGAAAGACATTTCTGCGAATCAATCCGGCCCGTTCCAGTCCGACCACCACGGTCTGGCAAACCGGCTCCTTCTCCGGAATCGGCTCGGCGGCAAATTCGTTTTCACTTTGATGCATGGCGGACTCTCCGGAAATTGAATCCATGCGGCCTTTTAAAGGACGGTTTTCCCGAAGCCGGGAGCAGCTCAAAACATCTCGCATTGTCTCAACTCCGCGAGGCGGGTAGTGCTCTCGCGGTTGGCTTTCTTCAGGATTTCCCGGCGCAAAAACGTCTTTCCGCGCGCGATGCGCGACATGACCGTGCCGATGGGAATGTCCAGTTTTTCGGCGATTTCCCGGTAGGAGTACTCACCCAGCACGGACATCACCAGCGGGGTCTTGTACTTCTCGTCCAGACGGTCAAGCTGGTGCTGAACCGCGTCCGAGAAACCGTCCTGCATCTGTCCCCCGGTCTCGTGGCTTTTATCGGCCAGATCATTGGCGATATCCTCGAAGTCCACGAACACCTGGCTCCGATCCTTCTTTATGTGCTCGGAGAAAAGGTTGCGCAGGATGGCCGACAGCCACGAGCGGCACTTGTTCAATTCCCTGAGCTGGGTGAACTTCTGCGTGGCGATCAGCAGCGTCTCCTGGGTCAGGTCCTCGGCGACGGCTTTATTGCCGGTCAACCAGTACGCCGTCTTGTAAAGGTAGCTTGTGTGGCGCAGCGCAATGTCCTCGAAACGGGTGCTCCCTTCGACAACCGTCGATTCCTGGAAAATCATAGCTCGCCCCTTTCCCCTGAAATTTCCCGTTGTTGTAGTGGGAACATCATTTATCCAAGCAATCCCCTCGGCTCTCCCCGGCTGGTCCCATGAAAGCGAGATGCGCGCGACGGCATCCGCCCAAACCGCCTAAAGCCCCAGCATTTTCGCGTGCGGTTCGACATCGAAAAATCTGAATGCCGCAGCGCCTCTCGACTCGACGTTTTTCGTGCCTCCCAGAAGCCTGACGGCGGTCCATTTCAATTCTTCCATGTCCGAAGTCTTGATCAGGAACGCATCGGCCGACCAGCTTCTGAAATCTTGCAGGTAATGGCAGAAACTGGAGTTGAGGATCACGGGCGTCCGTTTGCATTCGTCGCGAACGGCGGCCAGCACGGCGAATTCTTCCGCCCTTGGCATCCGTACTTCCGTGATGACAAGATCGGGTTCCCAGGTCTGCGCGAGATGAATGGCCTCCCTGCCGTCATTGGTCGAAGCCACTTCGCAGCCGGCCCGGACGAATTCCTGCGCGTAGAGGTTCAGCAGGTTTTCGTCGGTTTCCGCGATAAGCACTCTCCGTCGGTCCAGATTGAGCATGACGGCCTCCTCTTCCGAGCGGCGCCGCGGGGGCGGCTATTTTTCTCGGCTGACTCCGGCGCCCGGCGCTCTCATCGTTTCGCCTCTTCCCCATCACGCTGATGCATTAAAATTGTTCTGGCGTCTCCCTTATCGCCCAGCACGTCGTTTCTCGCAATTCCGGAAAACCTTTGTTTATGGGATAAGTAAAAATACGTGGGTCGGCCTACGCAATTTATGCCGGCGCGATCGGGAAATGTCAGGCGGTTGTTAGGAGTTGCGAACGATCGTGCGTCGCGAGCGGAACGTTGCGGGAAATTGGCGGACCCACGTCCGCATCATTTTACGCCATGCATTATATCGAGTATATTACACTTGTTTCGTTTTGCGGTTGGGTCGGATGGAGAAGCGCCGGGCGCATCATTCATCCAGGCTGCACAGGCCTTCCCGGATGGCGAATTTCGTCAGCTCCGCGACGCTGTCCAGGTTCAGCTTCTTCATGATTTGGGCCCGGTACACTTCGACGGTTCGCGGACTGATGTACAGCGCCGAAGCGATTTCCTTGGTGCGTTTGCCGTCGGCGATCATTTTCAGGACTTCCCGCTCGCGCGGCGAGAGAAGATCTATCTTGGAATCGACGCCCTGGGCCTTGTCCACGAAGGCGTCCACGAGGATGCTGGACGCGTGGGAGCCGATGTAGACCTTTCCGGACATGATGGTCTCGATGGCCTTGAACAACTCTTCCAGGATGCCGTTTTTCAACAGGTAACCGGCTGCGCCGGCGGCGAGAATGTTCTGGATGTATTTCCTTTCCGTGTGCATGGAAAGGACCAGCACCTTCATCGTGGGGTTTTCCGAGAGGATCGACCGCGTCGCCTCGATGCCGTTCATATTTTTCATGGAAATGTCCATGATGACGAGATCGGGCTTCATCTCCCGGCATTTGCGGATGGCGTCCAGGCCGTCGTCGGCCTCCCCCACGATTCGCATATCCGTCCGCTCTTTCAGGATCGAGCGCAAGCCTTCCCGCACGATCTTATGATCGTCCACCAGCAGAATTTTTATGAGCGCTTTACCCATGTTTTTTTCCCGCCCAAGGGCGATTGGAGGCATATAGGCTCCCGCCGTCGGTTCAATCCCATCCGCCGTTCGGAAGACATCCACAAAGCGCATGCCGGGAAAGGCCGCCCTGCGGCCACGACCGGATCATAACAAAAAGCCAGCGCCGTCATGCAAAAAATGAATCGCTTCGCGTTCTTTTTTTGCATCCCTCGCGCGGCCGTTTTTTTCCCGTTTCCGCCCGATTGGAAAAGCGATTGTCCGGCTTACAGGCGGGCGACGGCCTCGACGGCCGCCGCCAGGCAGGAATCGAGAGCCGTTTTCGTCCAGTCTATCTCTCCATTCGCCGCCGACTCGACATAGGGGAGATGTCCGAGCACGGGCGCCCCTCCCAGTGTTTCGATTGTAGCCTCATTGTACGGCAGGGAGGCGTCCTCGGCGGCCGGGCGGGGATAATCGTTCAAAACGATTCCGGCGATTTCCAGGTCGCGATGGCGCGCGGCTTCCAGGGTGAGCAGGGTATGGTTGACGGTTCCGAGACTGGAACGCGCCACGATCAGCAGGCGCGCGCCGAGAAGACGCGCCAGATCGGCCATGCAGCGCCCAGGATAAGCGGGGACAAGCAAGCCTCCCGCGCCCTCGATCACGAGAATGGAATCCGGCCCCGCCTCGCGCTGTAGAGCGTCCGCCGCTTCAAGGATTGTCCGCTCGTCGATCCGTATGCCTTCCTTTTCGGCCGCCACAGCCGGCGCGAGCGGAGCGGCCAGCCGATAGGGGCAAACCTTCGCCAGAGCGTCATCGTCGTTCGGATCGCCCCCGGCGGCCAGATGCAGGCGCATGGCGTCTTCCGGAAAGAGTTGTCCATCGACCATCCGGCAACCGCTCTCCAGCGGCTTCATCGGGACTACCGTATGCCCCGACCTTCTAAGGCCGAGAATGAGCGCGGCGGCGACAAAGGTTTTGCCGACGCCGGTATCCGTCCCGGTCACGAACAGGCGGCGCGGCTGGCGACGGTGCGATCCGGCGTCCTGTGAAGTGGGGGTTGTGGGCTTCTCTTTCACCGGCACACCCGCTCAATGGCCTGCTGGATAGCGGCGACGAGCAAGTCGATCTCCTGCGGCAGCACCGCCAGCGGCGGCATCAGCACGACGCTGTCGCCCAGCGGGCGCACGATCACGCCGTGGCGACGCGCCTCCATGCAGACTTTATACCCCATGCGCCAGGCTTCCGGATAGGCCTGGCCGCCGGCGGGGTCCCGCAGCAGATCGACGGCCGCCATCAGTCCGATGATGCGTATGTCGCCGACATGGCTGGAGCCGCGCAGCCGTTCAACGGCTTTTTTGAAGTGGGCGACTTTCTCCGGCAACTGCGCCATCACCTGCTCCCGCTCGAACACGTCCAGACTGCCCAGCGCGGCGGCGCAGCCCAAGGGGTTGGCCGTGTAGGTGTGGCCGTGATAGAAGGTCCGGTGCGATTCCGGCGCGCCGCGGAAGGCGTCGAACACGGCCTCGGCGGCGAGCGTCGCGGCCACGGGCAAGTAGCCGCCGGTCAGCCCCTTCGCCACGGCCATCAAGTCCGGCGCGACCCGCTCCTGCTCGCAGGCGAACATCGTTCCCGTGCGCCCGAAGCCCGTCGCCACCTCGTCCAGCACGAGCAGCGCGCCGTAACGGTCGCAGAGCCGGCGGGCCAGGGCCAGGAAGCCCTTCGGATGCAGCAACATCCCGGCCGCCCCCTGGACGAGCGGCTCCATCACCAGCGCGCAAAGCCGCTCGCCGTGCCGGCGGAAAACGTCCAGCAACGGCGCAGCGGCCGGATGCCGCGCCAATTCGGCGTCGGAAGCCGAGGGGTCGATGGGCAGATCGCGGTACGGTGCGGGCGTGGGAACCCGCACGACGTCGAACAGGAGCGGCCGGTACGCGGCGTGAAACAGATCGATGCCGCCCAGGGAGACGCTGCCTAAGGTGTCGCCGTGATAGGCGGCGGACAGGGCGGCGAACGCCGTCCGCGCCGGCTCGCCATTCTGTTGGTGATACTGGTAGGCGATCTTGACGGCCGCCTCCACGGCGGTCGAGCCGCTGTCCGAGAAAAATACGCGCGTCAGCCTTTCCGGCGCGATTTCCGCCAGCTTTGCGGCCAGCCGCACCGCCGGCGCGTGGCTGAGGCCGAGGAAGGTGCTGTGGGCCAGGCGGTCCAACTGCTCGCGGACGTAACGGTCGATGATCGGGTGGCGGTGGCCGTGGACGTTGCACCATAGCGAACTGACGCCGTCGAGGTAGCGGCGGCCTTCAACGTCGTACAGATACACGCCTTCGCCGCGCTCGATAAGCAGCGTTTCGCCGTCCTGCCATTCGTTCATCTGCGTGAACGGGTGCCAGACGTGGCGCGCATCCAGTTCCCGCAAGCGGGCGGCTTGCAGCCGCTCCGTTTCGTTTCCCATCCCTTGGCGGTCCGTCATGCCTTCCCCTGCTTCAAGACTTCCTTCAATGCGGCAACCAGGGCCGCTACCTCGTCGTCCTCGTGCAGGGCCGTCACGGTGATCCGCAGCCGCGAGGTGCCCGGCGGGACAGTCGGCGGTCGGATAGCCTGCACGAAGAAACCCCGCTCCAACAAGGCGGCGCTGGCGGCGAGCGCCCGCCGGGGTTCTCCGACCACCACCGGCACGATAGCCGAGAACGGCTCGCCCAGGCAAGCGACGCCGTCGTCCGCCAGGGCCGTCCGCAGCCGCATCACGCGCCGGGCGAGGATGTCTCGAAGGTTCTGTGCTTCGCGGACGGCTTGGAGGGACTCAGCGGCGGCTTCGGCCAGCGCGGGAGAAACCGCCGTCGAGAAAATGAACGCGCGGGAGCGGTTGATCAGCCAATCGACGACTTCCCTGGAAGAAGCCACGAAGGCTCCGGACAAGCCGCACGCTTTTCCCAGCGTTCCCACGTAAACGTCGATCAGGTCGAGCGCGCCAGCCCTCGCCGCCGCGCCCTTGCCTTCCGGGCCGAGCGTTCCCAGCGCGTGGGCTTCGTCCACCAGCAGCACGAAGGGACGCCGGCGCTTGAGTTCGCGCAGCCGTTCGAAGTCGCAGACGGAGCCGTCCATCGAATAAAGCCCTTCGACGATCAGCAGCGCCGGTTCTTCGCTCGCCGCGAGTTCCATCTCCAGTTTTTCCAGATCCAGGTGCGGCACGACGCGGACCGCACCCTTGGACAAACGGCAGCCGTCGATCAGGGAGGCGTGATTCAGGGCGTCCGAGAGAAGGCGTGGAAAAACCTCAGCCAAGGCGGAAACGGTTCCGACGTTCGCCTGATAGCCGCTCGGAAACAACACCGCCGCTTCTTTTTCGGCGAAATCGGCGGCGAGCCTTTCGAAACGCCGATGCGCCGCGCGCGTGCCGCCGATCAGACGGCTGGCCCCGGCCCCTGTTTCCACATTTTGGAAAGCCTTCCAGCGGCGGCCCGAGGCGGCGAACCCGAGGTAGTCGTTGCTACAGAAATTCACGGCCTCCCGCTCGGTTTGCCCGTCGAGGATGCGCACGCGGGTTCCGCCGCGCGCCGACGGCTCGACGACGCGCAGCGCGCGAAGCAATCCCTGACGGTTCAAGTCCTCCAGATAGCGATTGAGGCGAGCGGTGAAGGTTGGGTCCATGTCGATCCGGCGGTTAGGACATCGCGGGCCCGGCGGGTGGTTCTCCCGACCCGCGCACCGTCCGGTTCGGCGGCCGCAGCGAGAAGCCTTGATCTTCCACCATCCGCCGGTCCAGCTGCCAGTCGCGGTTGGCCGTGGTCAGGTAATCGCCCACCATCAGCCCGTTGACGCCGGCCAGAAACAGCATGGCCTGCTGGTCCCGCAACACCACCTCGCGCCCGCCGGCGATCAGGATGTCCTTGTCCGGCAGCATCAGGCGGAAAACGGCGATGGTCTTCAAGGCCTCCATCGGGTCCAGCAGCGGCCGGTCGCCCAGCGGCGTGCCGGGACGCGGGTTTAAAAGATTGAGCGGCACGCTCTGGACGCGGAGGCCGCGCAGGGTTTCGGCCAGCTCCACGCGCTGGGCCGGAGACTCGCCCATGCCGAAAATCCCGCCGCAGCAGATTTCCAGCCCCGCTTCGTGTGCGGCGCGGAGAGTCGCCAGACTTTCGTCGTAGCTGTAGCTGCTGCAAATCTTTGGAAAGTGCGAACGCGCCGTTTCCAGATTGTGATGGTAGCGAATTAAACCGGCCTGCTTGAGACAGCCGAGCACTTCCGCATCGGCTCGCCCCAGCGAGGCGCAGCATTCCAGTCCGAGGTTGGCCGCGATCCACTCGAAGGCGGCGCAGCAGACGTCCAGCAAGGGGCCGGCCTTCAGACGGCTGCCGGAGGTGACGATGGAGAAGGCGCGCGCGCCCATCTCCTTGGCTTTCCGGGCCCGATCTAAAATCTCCTCCAACGCCATCAGCGGATAGACCGGGCTGTCGGTCTTGTAATGGCTGGACTGGGCGCAGAAGGCGCAATTTTCCGGGCAGCGGCCGCTTTGGGCGTTGACGATGTTGCAGAAGGCGATGCTTTGGTCGCCGAGATAATGGGCTCGGGTTTTACCCGCGCGCAAAAGCAGCTCGTACAGCGCCGGCCCGCGGACGTCCAGCAGTTCGCGTGCTTCCTCGGCGGAAATGCCGTCGCGGCTCGGAATGTCCGCCGCTGCTCCGGCGGCGGCGTTCGCTGCGCTTGTCGGTCTTTTGGGGTCGGTCATCGCTTCTCACCCCGATGTTGAATGGAGCCGATGGTCGGACAAATCCGGCGGATTGTCAAAGGTAGGAGCACAGGGGCCTTATCTTTTCCGATCCAGCGCCGAAACAATATAACTCTCCAACGGCGCTTCGTTAGAAAAAAAACAGATGCAAGGAAAGAACTGTTCAACCAATGACCATCTATGCCGATTTTAATATGGGCAATAAGCCATTTCTGGAAGCAGTGATGGGAGGGATCGTCTGCTGTTATTGGCGAACATTAACGGGGCGTGGAGAGTCATGAGGGAATTGATGAAACGAACGAACGTCTTGACCGGGATCTTTTTAATGGTCTTCGTCGCCGCGGCTGCAGGTTGCACCCAAAGCAGCAGCGATCCTAGCGCAGACGGCGATGCGTCGGCCGCCGATGGCGACGCAGAGGAGGGCGACGCGGACGCCGACAGGGAACCGCTGGAAGAGTTCGTTCCGCACGTCCCGATCGTCTGTCCGGTCAATCACTGCCAGGCCCGCCGCCTGAAAACGGGCCAGTTTTGCCTGGGAGAGACTTCCGAAGGGGGCGAACCCGCTTACAACAAACTGATCTCCTGCAGTCGGGACGAGGATAATTGCATCATCGAGACCGCCACGGAAACCTGCGACTACGGTTGCGACCCCGCCGCCAACGCGTGCAAACCGGTCCCGATCGTCTATCGTCTGACGGGCGCCTTGTCGCGCGTGGAAAACCCGCTGCCGGTAGCCGAGGAGGGCGCTCCGGCGACCGACTTTGCGGGGACGGTGGTGGTCTCGCTCCATAGGGAACGGCGAGTCGATGGGCAGGAGCCGGGCTCGCCCCCTGTCGGCCAGGCCGTGATTGAAAACATCGACCTGACGAATTTCGCCGCATCCGTGGAATACACGCAAAACATCGTGCTCGCACCCAACCAGGAATTGGCGGCCGGAACTTATTACGTGGACGCGAGCCTGCGGGTCGATGACGGGTTCGTCGCGGGGCAGGGACTGGTCGGCGGCGATCTGGTTCATTATGCGCCAGTCGAAGTGACAGTCCCTGCTGACGGGGATATCGAGGCCGACTTCGTCTTCACTCACGTTTTTGATAAATAGAGGATTTTCCGACCGCAGAAGCAGCGTTAGGTCGCGAAAATTCTGGAGCCTTTAGAGGGGTTGAAAAGGGAAAGGATGGGAAAATGAAAAAGTTGACGTTCAGTATGCTTCTGGTCGCAGCAGGAATGGGATTTCTGTTTCTCGGATGCGGCGGAGGCTCCGATACGGATACGGACGGCGACGTCGTTGCGGATGGGGATCAGGATGCCGCGGATGGGGATGCGGACGGCGATGTCGTTCCGGACGGGGATCGGGACGGAGATCAAGATAGCGAATCGCCGACGGCGAAGCGCCTCCATTTCCACTTCGGTCATGATGAAAATTTCCTCCCACTGGACGAGGACTACGTTCTGCATGTGAGAGGGAACCGGATTCCGATCAAAATGCACGATGCGGAGTCACGCGCCCAGCATCCCGATCTGTTCGGCGAGAACGCCAACGTGGAGAAGCCGCCGACGCATTACGCGGACGTCGAGGGTCTCCCGACGGACCGCGTTTTGCGGTTGTACGTGACTCAGCGCAGCGACCGCAACAACCACGTCGCAAATGCCCACGGCGAAGAAGTCGATCACGGCTTGGCTATTCCGATCATCCACATACCGGCCGAGGCCAAGGCGCGGGCCATCGCAAAGATGAAGAATAAGCGGCTCGCGGCGCGGTTCAAGAGCGACACCGGCGAGATCAACACCGATCTGCTGAACACTTACGGCCCAGCCGACATCGCCAAAACGATCGTGTTTCATCATCCCGACATCGCCAATCTCGACGCGGATCTGGCGGCCAGCATCATGATGAACTATATCGGGACCGCGCCTGGCTTAAACGACCTGATTTACGCCATCAAAGCGCTGGGTCAGCATGGCTGGTACACGATGGAGACCGTTAAAAACGAGGACGGAACGGACCATACGTTCAGCAGCGACGGCGCTACGATGTACCAGTACGTCATCAATGATCAGGTGTTGAGCGCCGCCGCCCTGGTGGTCCAATCGGTTCTGAACGCAGTCAAGAACGATCCCGCTCTAAAGGGTCACAGTTATCATCCCACGGCGGGCGTCGGCCAGCTTGACGTGTCCGACACGGCCGGCGGCCGGAAAACGAAAGACGGCGCGTACACCTTCCGTCTCGCCAAAACCGGTTTCCACAGCGGTTTCCGCACGCGCATCGCGGACTCGGAGTTGGATAATGTCGAGCTGAAATTCCGCAATGACTGGCTGCGCCATTTGGGAGTCTACATCCAGTTCTTCGACGAAAACGACAATCAGCTTTCGATCGCCGAGAGCGACTGGACCGGCAATCTCACCTGGCTCGCCGACGTCACGATCCGCGGCGCCCTGGACGCCGACGATACCAAGTTTCTCAGCTTGTCCAGCCCGGTGCCGACGATCTTTGCGATCCCCGTCGCTGGTGACTACACCGAAACGAAGGTGAATTTCGACTGGCCGCCCGCCGCACACTACGCGCTGGTCAGCGCCGGCGGCCTCGGACACGGCGGCAAGCGCGACCAGCAAATCGAGACGATGGGCATCGCCATGACCTCCGTTTTCGAACTTGGCGTCCCGACTATCCTGCTCGGCGTTGCCGTCGGCATGCCCGACGGCGGCAAAGCTCTGAACAAAATCATGCGGAACACGTCCCTTACCTCCTTTGCCATCCAGTTTTTCTTCAGCCTGATCTGGAGCAGTTCGGACATGGACGCCGGGACTCTCGGGGCGAAGATCGGGAGGCTGATGGCTAATTTCCTGGTAACGGGCGGGGCCCAGCTGATTGTAACGACCATCGCCGAGTACGTAGTGGAACAGGAGATCGAAGAATCGATACCATTCTGCGGCTGGATATTGGCGGCCGCCAATATCGCTTCGACGGCGGCTCAGCTTGCCGAAGCTTCGGGGGAAGTCGCCTCGTCGCCGTGGATCATCGAAAACAAACTTTTCCCCTCCCATGACATCACGGTCACGATCCATCGCGATCCCGACGATTACCAGTTCCCCGCGACGGCGACCAGCTACAAGCTGGTCACGATCTTCTCTTCCTCGGATACGCGTGTGATCGAAAGGGATATGCCCGGCACGACGGTTTCCGAACCGATCGTGCTTCAGATGCAGGATGTCCCTGCCGGCGGACACGTTGTCTTCAACGTCGGCTTCTACTCCGACACCGGCTGGCTGGCGGGCCAGGGACAGCTCGATGTGCTGAACGTCAACAGCGACGGCAAGGATTACCTGGACGCCCAGATCACGATCAAGGAAAACTTGGTGCCGTTGGATGAGAACTCCGTTTACAATCACAAGCAGAAGCTGGCCATCGACAATGGCGCGCACGTTTGGATCGCCTCCGAGGCGCCGACCGCGACAGCGCACGACCTGTCGCCTGTGGAGGCGGGCAACGCGCTGAGCGAGCTGGTCAACATCAACATCAATCAGAAGACCGGCGATATCGGCTATGTGTTCAAGGCCTATTCGTCGAATGTTTTAAGCTGCGCGAATGGCAGCAGCGGCCAACTCTATGTTTACCAAAACATCAGCGCCATGCAAAATCCGGACGGCAACCTCAAATTCAGCGGCTGCGGCTATACGGACAAGCCTTATATGTTCTACACCCTCGGTGTACCGGATAGCGTTCAGGCCGGCTCGCGCAAACTCAATCTGCCGCTTGAACAGCAGAACTTCGTCCTGCTGCCGGAGGACGACGAGTTCCTTTACGTGCGCCACGTTTCGTTGGAGACGGGCGTGGACTTTCAGGTCGATCACACCAAGAGCTATTGCAAGTTCCCGCTGAGGCTGGACGCCGCCGTCGTGCATCCGCACGGGATCATCGTGGGCATCAACCACTCCAGCGCGCGCCTGTTCGCCTGCAGCCTGACGAACGATCCCGTCGCCGACGCCGATGCGCCCGTGGCGACCATGGCGGGCGCCCAGCTCCAGGACCCGGACCAGATAGACAACAATCCGGCCTTGCTGGCCAAGCCAGTGGCCATGGCATTGGGGCCGGAAGGCGCGATCCTGGTGCTCGACAATATCGAGGACGTCACGACCGACAACGTCAAGGCCGCGGTGCGCGCCTTCAACCCGGACGGCACGCCGCTGGCTTATTTCGGCGACAGCGTCTGCGTCTGCGACGAGGGATACAGCCTCGATCCGGAAGATCCGACAAGCTGCATCGATCCCACGGTCGAGGACCACAACGGACCGGGCGGCATCTGCGGCGGCCACGGCCATTACAACGCCGGGGCGTTCGTGCTGAACCTGAAAGAAGAGCCCGGCGCGGCGACCTACCTGGACATCGGCGTTGAGCATAAAGGCTATATCTACGTGCTGAGCTACGGCGACGACGGCGACAGCGCCAGCGACTACCGCATGGACATCTATCAGCCCAACGGCCAGTGGCTCGTGCGCACGACGGACATTCCGGCCGGCCGCCTGACGGTGGATCTGTGGCGCAACGTGTATACGCTGAATTACGAGCTGCTCGTCGGTCCAGACAGCCGCACCGAGCCCTCCGTCAGCGAATGGATTCCGCCGACCCCGCCCGCCGATGGGGATGACGAGTAAATTGCGGCGCGCCTGGCGCGAAGGCTGCAATCGCGATGGAGAAAAGCTTATGACCCGATGGATGACCTGGGTGGCGATTCTGGGAGCAGCGGCAGGATTGGCCGCTTGCGGGGGCGAAGCCGAACGGCCGGCCGATCTGGGCCTGCCCGGGTACACGACCGGAAATTTCCACACCGAGGAAAGCCTGGCGGTGGAGCATGTGATCGGGCCGCACCAGCATGTGCTTCTAAACCTCGAGTCGTCGGGCTCGCACGAAGGCGATAGCGGCGGCGAAGGCTACGACCGGCTGCATTATGTATGGGCGGCCCGGGCGGACCACAAATTCTGCCTTGGCGACGCGGAAGGTTTCGGCCACTACGCCATACTATTCGACCGCGACGAGCGCGAGATCATGCGGCTGGAACAGGACGGCGAGTGCCGGACGGCGGCGCTAGAACCCGGCGAATACTGGCTTGAAGTTCACCACGGACTGAAAGGCCGGGAGGGAGAGGAGGATTTTATCTTCGTCCATCCTTCCTATGGCGCGCCGCCGCCGCCCGAGGCGATCTCCGCCGCCGAGGAAGACGCGGCCAACGCGCGTTTCAGGGTCGCCGACAGTTGTCAGAACGACTCCAGTTACGTATGTTCGCCCGTCGCGACCGGCAGTCTGGAAAGCTGGGCCACGGACTATGTGGGTCAACCTCAGTATGGCGAAGCGGTCGTCTACGGTGATGACAGCAGCCAGTACTCCGCCAGCGATACATCAAACCAAACCAACCGGACCGGCCCGACGCACCGGGCTTTCAAGTTCAACGGCCCCTGCGTCACCCTGGCGAAAAACGGCGTCGCGTTCGACGATCAAATGGTGGGTCTGATCCTGGGGCCCAGCACAGGCGTATGGATCTACCGCGACCAGTTTTTCGGCGGCAGCAACGACTACCTCACTCGCGATACGACCCTGACCGCCAACGATTACATTCCGATCCATTCCGTCTCCTCCCTGCACGTCCTGACCTACTCTCAGAACAATACGGAGGCCTTGATCGAGAGCAAAAGCTGCCAGCAGTGCGATTTGCGCGGCGCATTTTTGAGTTTTCACAACCTGGCGGGCGCCAAGCTGGCCAGCGCAAACCTGACGGATGCGCAGGTCGAAAATACGGACCTGACCAACGCCGATTTCACCAATGCCACGCTGGTCCGCACAAAGATGACCAATGCGGTTCTGGCGGGCGCGAAGCTGACCAGCGCCAAATTGAACGGGTCCATCCTGGCCAATACGGATCTGAGCAGCGCCGATCTGAGCTACGCCTTCCTAAATTATGACGACGTGAACAAGATCGCCGGCGCCGTCCTCACCGACGCCTACATGCCGGACGCGAACCTTTCCCACGCCGATCTGACGGTGGCCACTCTTAGCAACGTCCATTGGTATTCCAGCACCGGCGCGGCCACCGCCGAAGGCGCCAATCTGTCGGGCGCCAACTTGGACAACGCGGTTCTTTACCGCCTCAACCTGAATTCCACGACGATCGACGGGGCCAAGTTCGACAACGCCGTGCTGATCAACGCCGACATGCGTGGAATTTCCCAGCACCCGCAATCCGGCTATGGTCTTGCTTCTTTCAACAAGGCGCTTCTGGCTGGAACGGATTTCACCAACAGCTCCCTGCCCAGCAGCGACTTGAGCAACGCGCAGATTTCGCGCAGTCAGCACGACGTGCAAGTTCAAGTGAAAATCAACCGGACGCAGATCGAAACGCGGACCTACACCTGCCGGACGACGGTGATTCCGGGTGTCACCAACTCCAGCGTGTGTCCGGACCGTTGCGCCGCGCCCTGCGACTGCAGCCAGTACCCTTCCGGTGTGGCTTGCACCACAAACGGGCGCTGGACGCCGCCCGATCCGCCGGAATATATCGGCGACAACGATCCGGATTCGTGGTGAGGAAAATCGTCGCTATTCGCGCCTGCGCGATCTGAGGAGATCGTCGCCCGCTCAAGTGTGGCGAGGCTTATCGTCCGACGGTGAAGGGAATTCCTAGAACCTCCACTCCGTCCATCCGTATTTCGACGCGCCAGGCGCCTTCCGCCAACGGACGCGGAGCTTTAAGCGAAAACCAGGACCGGCTAATTTTTGCAGCGATGTCGAATTCTCGCGATTCAGCGGTTGTTCCGTCCGGAGCGATCCAGCGCAATTCGCCCGCCCGCCGAACGGCGTCGTGCCATAAAACTTGAAGCCGGATGGACGAGTCCGGCGCAAAACGCCGCTGCGAGGCGGCCGCCCGGCGCTCGTCGCTTTCCTGCAAGAGGTAGGATTCGCGCACGTAGATGCGCTTGGCCGGCGCATCGCCGCGCAAAACGATCTCATTGATAAAGCCGCGATTGACGAGCCGATGCTCGGCGTCGAGCGGCGCGAGGCGCGTGTACACGTCGCGTTCGTACACCTTGCGCAGGCCGAGGTATTTTTGCAGGGCCTCCTTCACCACGCGGCGGGGGTGGGGAGAATTCGTCAGCGAGAGCCACGGCCAGCGGCTTTTGAGAAAATCCGTGTACCAGGGATTGCGCACGCGCAGGACGTTGACCGCCGCCGAGTCGCGGCCCAGGCCGTGGACGTTCTGCATGTACCACGTCGCGTAGGCGGCGTTGCCGGCGTTCATCAACAAGAGCGAGCCCGGCTGGAGCGCGGCCGTGATCTCCTCCGCCATCGCCGGCACGGTCGGCGGTTCGGCGCGGAAGGCCGTCCAATGGTAAAAACCAAACCCGATCGCCGTCAGGGCGAGTATTCCCAATCCAGCCCCGACCATCGCCGGAACCCGCGGCCGCCTGGCGTAATGCACAAGCAGGTCGTGAGCCGCCGCGCCTAGCCCCGCCCCGGCGAGTAACATCAGCGCACTTGACGGTGCCAGCAAGTACACGCCCCAGTCGCCGACGTTGTAGCCCACCGCGTGAGTGAAGGCGAAAACGATATAAAGCAGAAGCAGCAGAAGCGCGCGCCATGCCGTCTTCGCCAGCCGCCAGACGCCGTAGATCATCGTCAAGGCGCCGAGGGGCGTGATGACGCCGCCGGCCCTCAGAGGCAGCGTGACAAGATGATCGAGCGCGGTCTGTCCGCTCTCGAAGAGGAAATGGTGGTAGTGGCGGCCGGTGACGTGATACCAGAAAAAATCCCACTGGCTCGTGCCGCCCCACGGAAAGCCCTGCGTTGTACGATCGGCGATCGGCAAATAGAGGTAAAGCAAAAGCGTAACCGCCCCAATAAGGAGGGCGAGGGGAAAGCGGCGGTCGAGAAAGAAACGCCTGTCGGCGACGAGCAGGAACGCCAGCGCCGCCGGGAAAAGATGCGCCATCGTCAGGTGATGCGCCAGACCAAGCCCCATCGCCAGCGCCGCGCCGAGCGCCCAGCGGCGATTTTCGTCCTCGGCGTAACGCAGCCAGAAATACAGGGCGAGTTGCACCAGCAGAACGTGAAGCGTGTAGACTTCCGCCAGGCGCGCCTGCTCGTAGAAAAGCGGCGACAAGCCGAAGGTCAGGCCGGCGAGCAAGCCGGCGGCGGATATTGCCCACGGCGTCGCGGTCGATCGTTCGATCGTCAGCCCGCTCAAACGGCGGACGTTGGCGGCGATCAGGCCGGCGGCGCAAGCGCCGTAGATCGCAACGACGGCGTTGACGCGGGTCGCTGGTTCGTCGATGAAGGCCAGGGGAAGCGTGAGAAGTTTGGTGAGCAACGTGAAGAACGGGTAGCCCGTCGGGTGCATGACGCCGAGCAGATGCACGGCCTGAGCCACCTCGGGCGAATCGCCTTTGGCGACGCCATGCGCCAGGCTTGTCCAGTAGGCGAGCAGACAAACCCCTGTCGCCGTCAGCGGCGCAAAGCGCGCGAATCGAGTTTCCCAGGGGCGAGTATTTTCCAGGCGAACGTCCATCGGTCGATCCTTTAGCGAAACGCCCGCATTTTATCCGCTTGCCGCTTCAGGGGCCAACTATTTGCAAAATCGGATCGCTCGTCGCCTGGCCCGGATTCACCCGAGGTTCGACGCGATTCGTTTTTCGCTTGACTTCGAACCGCCTTTTGGTGAACATTCGACCGAATTGTTCACTTGGTCACCCGGGACGGAGGGCTCATGGACATCAAACCGACCCGCCGCGAAGCCATTCTCGATGCGGCTATAAAACGCTTCGCCCGCGTCGGCTACCGCAAGACGACGCTGGCGGAGGTGGCGAAGGACGTGGGGATGGTGAAGTCGGCGCTTTACAAGTATTTCACCGACAAGGAAGACCTCTTTCGCGCCGCCGTCGATCGTTTGGCTAAGGAAGTCATGCACGAAGTCGAACAGCGCGCGAAAAAAGGCCGCACCGCCGCCGGACGCATCAAGCTGCTTTTGCTCGGGGTGTACGATCTCTACCAGGAATTGGCGGTCTCGGTCGGCGTCACGCTCGAAGGCTGGCACGATTTGCGTCCTTTCTTTTTACGAATCGGCGCGAGTTACCATCGGTCGTTCAGCGGCGTTTTGGCTTCGTTGATCGTCGAAGGAATAAAAGACGGAGAGTTGGCCAGCCGCGACCCGCATACGGTCGCAGCGGTCGCCAACATCGCCCTCGACCGGATCAACGAAGGCGTGTTGCTCGGGGAGCTTTCGTTGCAAGAGGGGCGGCGACACGTATCCGTCATGTTGGACGTGATGATGGACGGTCTGACGCGAAGGGGGGTCAGGTCATGAGGCAAGCGCGCCTTGCAGGGCTGGTGTTGGCATGCGGACTGCTGATATGGCGGATGCCCCCCGCCCACGCCGAGTCCATGACGCTTTCGCAGTGCCTGGACGCCGCGATGGCCCACAACGCCATGCTGCGCGCCGCCGGACACGAAATCGACGCGAAAGACTACGAACGGAAGAGCGTGCGCGGCCGTTTTGGGCCGGTGGTCAAGGCGGACGCCAACGTTTTGTTCTGGCAGGACGAGCAGGTCATCGATCTCGGGTTCGGCGCGCTGGGCGACATTTTCGGCGAGCTGCTGGCCGATCCGATAATTCAGGGCATGCTGACGCCGGAAACGCTGGCGCAGGCGGGCGACTTGCAGAACATGGAGACCGCGCTGGTGGCCCGCGAGCAGATCACTTACGGGGTCAAGCTTACCGTCGCGCAGCCGCTGACGCCGCTTTACAAGGTCTACTCCGGCTATTGGGCGGCGGGCGAGCTTGCCGATGCGGCGCGCCAGGATCGCGCCAAAGCGCGCCACGACTTGCAAGTGGACGTCGTGCGCGCCTTCATCGGACTGGTCACGGCGACGCGCATGATGGAAACGGCCGAGGCCGGCCTGGCGCAAATCGAAGCCTACGAGAAACAGGTCCAGGCTTATCTTGACGCGGGGCTTGTCGAGCGCAACGCGCTTTTGAAAGTGCGCGTCGCCAAGGCGGAAATTCAGAAGGGCGCGTTTCAGGCCGATAAGGGTAGGAAACTGGCCCGGGCGGGACTGAACCTCTACATGGGGCGGCCGCTGGATCGACCGATCGAACCCGCTTACAACTTTGACGATCCGGCGGAGACGCGGAGCGCCGGAAGTCTGGAAGAGACGCAGCGCGCAGCCCTCAGGAATCGCCCGGACCTTTTGTCGCTGCGGCATAAATCCGAGGCGGCGCGGGCGGGCAAGCATGCGGCGATCGCCGCCATGCTGCCCGACATCAACGCCGTCTTCATGTACGAGAACAATCAGGGATTGGGAGCCTTCCAACAGGAGAGCGTCTATTACGGCGGCTTCGTGCTGTCCTGGAACCTTTGGGAGTGGGGCGCGACCTACTACCAGATCAAGGCGGCGGAATCGAGGGAAGCGCAGATTCGCGCCGGACTGGAGGCGCTCGACGACGGCGTGCGGCTCGATGTCCAGTCCAAGCGGCTCGACGCCGAGGAAGCGGAAAAGTCGTTGGCCGTAGCCAGGGCGCAGCAGGCGGAAGCGGCGGAGTCGCTGCGGATCGAGCAGGCCCGCTTCGAGGCGCAAGACGCGACGACGACCGATTTGCTGGAGGCGCAGACCGCCGCCTTGCGCGCGGAAAACGGCTTGACGGTGTCGATGATGAAGCTGGAAGAAGCTCGTTATGCGCTGCGGGTCAGCCTCGGCGAAGACCTGACGGCTGTGGAAAAGGAGGAGCGGAATGCGACGCGGTGACAATAGGCGGTGGCTGGGCGGGCTTGCGGCGTGCCTGATGCTCGTTCTTTTTTCCGGTTGTGGAAAGGCCTCGTCGGCGGCGCCCGAGACGGATCTCGAAGCGAAGGTTCAAGCCGCAACAGCGGTGTCGGCCGTCACGCTCCAGACTGAGCCGTACACGCTCAAAATCAGCACGACCGGGACGGCCCTGCCGGCCCGCGAGAGTTACCTGGCCTGCGAAGTGCCGGGGATCATCGCGGAAATTCTGGTTAAGGAAGGGGATCGAGTCAAGAAAGGTCAAGCGCTGCTGCGCTTCAATCGAGAAGGTTATCGATTGAGCGTCGAGCAGGCCGAGGCGGGAGTCGCCGCCTCCAAGGCTCAGGCGGATCAGATGAAGATCGAATACGAACGCGCCTTGAAGCTGCGCGAGTCCGATGCGACCGCCCGCGCCAGCCTGGAGCGCGTGAAGGCGCAGTATGACGCCGCCGTCGCCGGACTTCAAGCCGCCGAGGTCGGCGTGAAGAAGGCGCGCAAGGCCGTGGCCGACAGCGAGTTGCGTGCTCCCTATAACGGAACGATCGTCATGATTCTTCACGAAATCGGCGAATACGCCCCCAGCATGCCGCCGACGATGCTGATGAAGATCGTCGATACCTCTTCCCTGGACGTACAGGTTTTCCTTCCCGAGGACCAAGCGGCGAATCTTGCCGTGGGCGCGCCGGCGGAAATCGAGATGGAAAGCGTCGGTGCGAAAATGGAAGGGAAGGTCAGCTTCGTTTCCAATCGCGTCGAGATGGGAGCGCAGAGTGTCGAGACGCGCATCCATCTCGACAACCCCGAAGGCAGAATCAAAGGCGGCGCGTTCGCGCGGGTGACGCTGACCGCGCGGACATATGAGGAAGCCATCCTGGCGCCCGTCCGCGCCGTGCGTCGCGACGAGCAGGGCCGGCCTTACGTGTTTCTTGCCGTCGAAGGCAAAGCGAAACGAACATCCATAAGCCTCGGGGGATCGGAGCAAGCGCGGATCCTTATTCTGGACGGCTTGAAAGCGGGCGACGCCTTGATTACGACAGGTCTGGACGATCTCATGGATGGCGACGCCGTGGCCGTCGAAGCACGGGACCGGTAGGAGGCGACGATGGTCATTTCCGAAGTCGCCATCAAGCGGCCGGTGTTTATTTCGATGGTGATCCTGGCGATCATCGTCTTCGGCGTGGTGAGCTACCCCAAGATCAACGTCGATATGTACCCCGACGTGGAATTTCCGATCGCCACCGTCCTGACGATCTATCCCGGCGCGGACCCGGAAACGATCGAGAAGGAGGTCACCGAGCCGATCGAGGACGCGGTAAGTACGATCAACGGCGTGCGGACGCTGCAATCGGTCAGCGCGGAGAACGTGTCGCAGGTGATCGTCATCTTCGAGCTGGAGATGACGGTCGATACGGTCATTCAGGACGTGCGCGACAAGATCAGCCGCATCATTCCCACTCTGCCGAAAGAGGTTGAGGCTCCGAAAATCGAAAAGTTCGAGTTGGGCGCCATTCCCATCATCACGCTGGCCGTCGGCGGACCGGGCGCCATCGACGAAGTGACGCGCTTCGCCCGCAAGCGGGTCAAAGAGCAGCTTCAGCAGGTCCCCGGCGTGGGGTCGGTGGACATGATCGGCGGCCAGGAGCGCGAGATCAAGATATGGGTCGATCCGGACAAATTGAAAACGATGGGCCTCGCCGTGACCGACGTAATCCAGTCGCTCGCCGTCAGCAACCTGAAGTTTCCCGGCGGCCGTCTGAGCGCGGGCGATACCGAGTTCGTCGTGAAGGTGGACGGAGAATTTAAGTCGGTCCAAGCAATAGAAAATCTCATCATCCGCGAGGTGATGGGCCGGAAAATCCGGGTCGGCGACGTGGCCCGCGTGGAGGACGGCATCGAGGAAATGCGCTCCGCGGCCAGGCTCGACGCGGCGCGCGCCGTATCGCTGCTGGTGCGCAAGCAGTCGGGCGCGAACGCCGTGGCGACGGCCGAGCGCGTCAAGGCGCGGCTCGCCGAACTGCAGGCGGGTTTTCCCGCCGGCTGGAAAGCGACGCTCGCCGCCGACACGACCATTTTCACGCAAACGATGATCGAGCACGTCCAGTTCGACATGATTTTCGGCGCGCTTCTGGCGGTGATCATCATTTTCTTTTTCCTGCGCAACGCGCGTTCGACCTTGATTTCCGCCGTCGCCATCCCGACCTCGGTCATCGGCGCGTTCACTTTCATCAAGGCGATGGGTTTCACGTTCAATACGCTGACGCTTCTCGCCCTTTCCTTGTCCATCGGCATTCTCATCGACGACGCGATCGTCGTTCTGGAAAACATCTACCGCCACATGGAAGAGGGCAAGAGTCCGTGGGAGGCGGCGAAGACGGCCACGGAGGAAATCGGCCTCGCCGTGCTCGCCGTGACGATGTCGATTGTCGCCGTGTTCGTTCCAGTGGCTTTCATGGAGGGAATCGTCGGCCGCTTCTTCTACCAGTTCGGCCTCACGGTGACCGTGGCTGTGCTGCTTTCGCTGTTCGTGTCGCTGACTTTGACGCCGATGCTTTGCTCGCGGCTGCTGGGCAAGTCGGGGGACAACGCCTTCTATCGCCTGATCGAGCGTTTTCTGGCCGCCATCGACCGCGTCTACCGCGGCACGATCGCCTGGGCGCTCGCCCATCGCCGGACGACGATGGGAATCGCCGCGGCGATCTTCGTCGCCAGCCTGTACATGGTTCGTTTCGTGGGCGTGGAATTCCAGCCCCGACCCGATATGAGCGAGTTCAACATCACGGTGCAGCTTCCCACGGGCGCTTCGCTGGAGGCGACCGATCGCGTGGCGATGGATGTCGCCCGGCGCGCCCGCCGCCACGCGGACCTCGTGACGACGACGGTCACGACGATCGGCTCGGACGCGCAGCAGAAGCAGAATCTCGCTAAAATTTACGTGAAGATGCGCGACAAGGGCGAGCGCGCCATATCGCAGACCGAATTCATGGCCCAGCTTCGCGAGGAGTTCAAGGACGTGTCGGGCGCGGCCGTTTCCGTGGCCCAGATCGACCAGTTCGCCGAATCGAGCGGCATGCGCGCGGCGCAGTTGCAGTACATCGTCCAGGGCGGCGATCTCGTCGAACTGGATCGCACCACGCGGCGGATCGTGGCCGAGCTGAAAAAAACTCCCGGCTTCGTCGATCTCGACACGAGTTTCGAGGGCGGCAAGCCGGAGGTGAACGTCGCCATCGATCAGGCGAAGACGGCGCGGCTGGGCTTGGTCACCGCCTTGGTGGGCCAGACGGTCAATGCCCTGGTCGGCGGCTATGAGGCCTCGAAATTCCGCGAAGCCGGCGAAGACTACTCGATCCGCGTTCGTCTGAACCCGGCCGACCGCAATAGCGCGGCGGATCTCGAAGGGCTGGATATCCGTTCGCTGAATGGCCAGCTTGTCGATCTCTCCAGCGTCACGACGATCAGCCCCGGCACGGGGCCGACGCAGATCGACCGCCTTGCCCGCGAGCGGCAGATCTCGGTGTTTGGAAACCTGGACGAGTCCCTGCCGCTTGGCCAGGCCAGCGTGATCGTCGAGGAAACGGCGGAGAAAATGATGGCTTCCGGCCAGACGGGCCACTTCGAAGGCATGACGCGCATCATGAAAGAATCGTTTCAGCACATGCTGTTTTCGCTCGTTCTGGCGGTGATCATCGTTTACATGGTGCTGGCCAGCCAGTTCGAGAGCCTCGTCCATCCGTTGACGATCATGTTCTCCCTGCCGCTTTCGCTCGTCGGCGCGATCGGCGCGCTTCTGCTGACGGGCCAGACGCTTTCGATCACCTCGATGATCGGCATCATCATGCTGATGGGCCTGGTGACGAAAAACGCGATTCTGCTTATCGACTACACGAACACGCTGCGCCGGCGCGACGGCATGGGGCGCACCGAGGCGCTGCTGCGCGCCGGGCCGGTGCGGCTGCGGCCCATCCTGATGACGACGGGCGCGATGGTGTTCGGCATGCTGCCGGTGGCGATGAGCCGCGGCTACGGCGCGGAACTGCGCTCGCCGATGGCGGTGTGCGTCATCGGCGGTTTGATCGCTTCGACGCTCTTGACGCTGGTCGTCGTCCCCGTCGTTTATACGATCCTGGATGATATAGGCCAGAATGCCTTTGTACGGCGACTGACAGCGGCAGTCCTCAGCCATCGGGAAGCGGGCCGCGCGAAAAGCGAAGCGGAGGCTGAAGGGTAGCCTTCGGCGCTCAGCGGACGCAGCCGGAAGCCGTCTCTTCCAAACCGTCCCATTCGTCCTGGTACTCCGTTCGCGCCTCGTCGATGGTGACGTCCTCGCTATCGTCGTATGGATTCGCCTGATAATGAAGACAGCCGTAGCATTCGACGAACCGCCGTTCGGTGACGCCGACCTTGAAATCTTCCACGCAGCAACTGTAGCAGCGCGTGTACTCATCTATTTCTTCCTGAGTCTCCGGATTCTGGGGGCAATTTTGCAGGCAGGCGTTCAGCGACACATAGGCAGGCTGAATATCGTCAATGAATTCGTTTTCGCCGCAATCGAACTCCGCCGTCGTGCAGCTATAGGCCCACGAGTTCCAGTCTACGTCGCCATCGCCTATGCCGTCTCCATCGCCCGTGTTGTCTCCATCGGTATCTTCGGGAATCGTCAGATCCCAGTCGATGTAATTGCCGACTTGTCCGTCGTCGCGCAACATGCCGATTTTGACGACGAACGATTCGCCGGCGATGGAGGGCTCTTCCTTCAAGCGGCCGACGATTTCCATAAGCTGGTTGCCGGGTATGAGATTGCCCACGGCAAAGCGCTGACGCGCCGCCGGGTCGTAAGGCGAAGGATACCCCGGATCGGAGAGCGTAGCATACACTTCGTAGTAGTACTCCGCGCCCTCGACCCACACCACCGCGCCGATGACCTGTTCCGCATTCGAAAAATCGGAGGAGAGACGGATGGTGAAGTCCTCATCGGCCACTAGCGTCTCCGGCAGCTCCGAACCGGTGATCTGCGGATAGGCGGGTTCGCCGTCGTGTTCCTCCGGCGGCGGCGCTTTCTTCATGGTGCTGTCGTCGAATTCCAGGCTGTCCGTGAGGTCGTCGGCCAGGGCTACGGCGATGTCGGCGGCGTCCTGGTCGTCCTCCTGGCAGGCGTGGAACGCCGACGCCCAGGCGAGAAGCAGCGCAACGAGGAAAACGACTGGAAAAATCCTTTTCATCATGGTGTCCTCCCTGACGCGGAAGCGTCAGATGATCGTATCGTGCCGGTAATTCTCATCGTCGGTGAAGGGATAGTCGGTGTTGAAATGCAGCCCGCGCGATTCGCGACGCAGCAGCGCGGAGCGGATGATAAGCTCGGCCACGAGCGCAATGTTGCGCAGTTCGACGAAATCGGCGGTGAGGTTGTATTTCCAGTAGTAGCCCTCGACCTCCTGGCGGATCAGACCGATGCGGCGCTCGGCCCGCTCCAGCCGCTTGCTGGTCCGCGCGATGCCGACGAAGTTCCACATGAAGCGCCGGATTTCGTCCCAGATGTGAGAGACGACGACGAGTTCGTCGGAAGGCACGGCCCGGCCGGTGTCCCACATCGGGACGGCCCGCAGGAGCGTTTCATTGATCCGCTCGTGATACACCGAACGGGCGTCGCGCGCGGCGCGCATCGACATCACGGCCGCTTCCAACAGGCTGTTCGAGGCGAGGCGGTTCGCGCCGTGAAGGCCGCTGCAGGCCACTTCGCCGCAGGCGTACAGGCCGCCGATGTCCGTGCGGCCCAGAAGGTCGGTGATGACGCCGCCGCAGAGGAAGTGCGCCGCCGGGACGACGGGGATGGGCTCGGAGGAAATGTCGATGCCGTATTTCAGGCATTCGGCGTGGATGTTGGGAAAACGATGGCGGATGAAATCGGCGCTTTTGGCCGACATGTCGAGCAGGACGCACTCTTCGCCGCTCGCCTTCAGTTCCGTGTCGATAGCCCGGGCGACGATGTCGCGCGGGGCAAGCGACGCCATGGGATGGTACTTCTCCATGAACGACTGGCCGTTTATGCGCTTCAACACGCCGCCTTCGCCGCGCAGCGCCTCGGAGATGAGAAACGATTTGGCCTTCGGGTGGTAGAGGCAGGTCGGATGGAACTGGTAGAACTCCATGTTGGCCACGCGCGCCCCGGCGCGGGCCGCCATCGCCACGCCGTCGCCCGTGGCGGCGTCGGGATTGCTCGTGTAGAGGTACACCTTGCCTGCGCCGCCGGTGGCCAGGCAGGTGACGGGCGCGGTGATCGTCTTCACTTCGCCGGTCGCTTTGTCCATGGCGTAAACGCCGAGGCAGATGCGGTCGCGCCGATCGCCGCTCATCTTGTATTTCATGATGAGATCGATCGCGGTGTGATTCTCCAGGATATGGATGTTCCGATGCCGGCGGGCGCTCTCGGCGAGGGCGCTTTGAACTTTCCGGCCGGTGAAATCATCGACGTGCAGCACGCGGCGCCGCGTGTGCCCGCCCTCGCGGCCGAGGTCGTAGCTTTCGCCGTCGTCTTTTCGGGAAAAGCGGACGCCCAGTTCTTCCAGCCGGCGGATGGCCGTAGGGCCCTCTTCGACGCACAGACGGACAATCTCCTCCTTGCAGAGCCCCGCGCCGGCGCTCAGCGTGTCGGCGATGTGCATGGAGAAGGAATCGTCGCTGGCGGAGACGGCGGCGATGCCGCCCTGGGCCCAGTTCGTATTCGAATCGGAGAGGCCGCGTTTGGTGACGACGGCCACCGAACCGTGCTCGGCCACGTCGAGGGCGAAGTTGAGCCCGGCCAGGCCTGAACCGAGCACAATGAAATCGTAGGAGAAAATCATCTCGCCTCCGCTTCGTGCGTGGATTTACGGATCCATAGCCTAGCGAAGGGCCTAGGAAAGGTCAAGCGAGCACAAAAGGATTTCTCCGCCGCAAGGACGCGGCGGGGGGCTCGGCTGTAGCGGCGAGGCCAAGCGAAACGCGGCCCGCCGCAGAGGGAAGATGCTTGGAGCAGGTTGAAAAACCTGCTCCAACGCCTACGGAAGACTCCTCGGACGAAACGATGCGTCGGGGCGGCTAGGTCGTTTCCTTGAGAATATTCCGCAGGACGGTATGGAGAATCCCGCCGTTGCGGTAATACTCGATCTCAACCGGCGTGTCGATGCGGCAAAGAACGGCCAGGCGATCTTTTTTGCCGTCTTCGCGTCGAACGTCAATCAACACTTCCTGGCGCGGTGCGAGCGAGTCGTCCACATGGATCGTGAAGGTTTCACGGCCGGTGAGACCGAGGCTTTCGGCGTTCTGGCCGGGCTTGAACTGCAAGGGCAGGACGCCCATGCCGACGAGGTTGCTGCGGTGGATGCGCTCGAAGGATTCGGCGATCACCGCCCTGACCCCCAGCAGGTTGACGCCCTTGGCCGCCCAGTCGCGACTGGAGCCCATGCCGTAGTCCTTGCCGGCCAAGACGATCGTCGGCGTGGACGAGGCTTTGTACGTCAACGATGCATCGTAGATGCTGGTCAGCTCGTCCGACGGAAGATGCGTAGTCCAGTTGCCTTCTTTGCCGCCGGCGAGATCGTTCTTCAACCGAATGTTGCCGAAAGTGCCGCGCACCATCACCCGGTCGTTGCCGCGCCGGCTGCCGAAGGTGTTGAAATCGTCAAACACGACGCCGTGCTCTTTGAGGTAACGGCCGGCGGGGCTGTTCTCGGGGATGGAGCCCGCCGGGCTGATGTGGTCGGTGGTGACGCTGTCGCCCACTTTCACCAGCACCCGGGCGTCGGCGATCGGCGCGATGGGCGAAACCTGCCGGCTCATCTCCACGAAAAACGGCGGCTCTTGGATGTAGGTGCTCGCCTCGTCCCACTCGAACAATTCGCCGCCGCCGATCGGGATCTTGTTCCACTCCTCGTTGGACGACTCGATGCCGGAATAGCTCCGCTTGAACATTTCCGGCGCGATCGCCGCATCCATAGCCTGGCGAATCTCCTTCGGCGTGGGCCAGATGTCCTTCAAGTAAACGGCCTGTCCCTCGGCGTTCTTGCCGATCGGCTCGGTTAGAAGGTCGATGTCCACCGTTCCGGCGATGGCGTAAGCCACGACCAGGGGCGGCGAGGCGAGGAAGTTGGCTTTCACGTGCGGGTTGATGCGGCCCTCGAAGTTGCGGTTGCCGCTCAGGACGCTCGCCGCGACGAGGTCGCCTTCCTGGATCGCGGCGACGACGTTTTCCGGCAGGGGGCCGGAGTTGCCGATGCACGTCGTGCAGCCGTAGCCGACGGTGTAGAAGCCGAGCTTTTCCAGATACGGCGTCAGGCCGGCCTTGTCGAGATAGCCGGTGACGACCTTCGAGCCGGGGGCCAGGCTTGTCTTGACGTAAGGTTTGACCGTTAGCCCCTTCTCCACCGCTTTTTTGGCGAGGAGACCCGCGCCGAGCATCACGGAGGGGTTCGAGGTGTTGGTGCAACTCGTAATGGCCGCGATGACCACCGTCCCGTGTCCGATCGCGTCCGTCCGCCCATCTTCCTGCTTCACCACGCCGCTGCGCTTCTGCGCCGTTGCATCGAGCGCGAAGCCGCGTTCTTTCGTCGGCGCGGCAAGCCCCTTCTTCCATTCCGCCTTGACCTGCCCCAATTCAAGGCGGTCCTGAGGCCGCTTCGGACCGGCGAGGCTGGGCTTGACCGTGGAAAGATCCAATTCGAGGGCGTCGGTGAAAATCGGATCGGGCGTACTGGCGGTGCGGAACAGCCCTTGGGCTTTACAGTAAGCCTCGACGAGCGCGACCTGCTTTTCGTCGCGGCCGGTGCGGCGCATGTAACTCAGCGTTTCGTCGTCCACCGGGAAGAAGCCTATCGTCGCGCCATACTCGGGGGCCATGTTGGCGATCGTCGCCCGGTCGGGCAGCGACATCGAGGCGAGGCCGGGGCCGTAGAATTCGACGAATTTCTCGACCACGCCTTTCTTGCGGAGGATCTGCGTGACGACAAGCACGAGATCGGTGGCCGTCGCGCCCTCGGGAAGCTGGCCCGTGAGCTTGAAGCCCACGACTTCCGGAGCCTTCATATAAATGGGCTGGCCGAGCATCACGGCTTCGGCTTCGATGCCGCCCACGCCCCAGCCGAGCACGCCCAGGCCGTTGATCATCGTCGTGTGCGAGTCGGTGCCGACGAGCGTGTCGGGATAGACCGTTTTCTCCGCGTCCCCATCCGTGGCGACGACCGTCGCCAGATATTCGAGGTTCACCTGATGCACGATGCCGCTCGCCGGCGGTACGACGCGGAAGTTTTTGAAGGCTTTCTGGCCCCAGCGCAGGAAAGTGTAGCGCTCCCGGTTGCGTTCGAATTCGATCGAGGCGTTCTCTACGAGCGCGAAGGGCGAATTGAAGCGGTCCACCTGGACGCTGTGGTCGATGACCAGATCCACCGGGATCAGGGGATTGATGCGCTTCGGATCGCCGCCGAGCCTCACCATCGCCGAGCGCAGGGCGGCCAGATCCACCACGGCCGGGACGCCGGTGAAATCCTGGAGGATCACGCGGGCCGGTTTGAAGGGGATCTCGACGTCCGCCGGCGCCTTGGGATCGTATTTCGCCAGGGCGAGGATGTCGTTTTGGGTCACGGCGAAGCCGTCTTCCGTGCGCAGCAGCGCCTCCAGCAGGATGCGGATCGAGAAGGGCAGGCGCGATACGTCGGCCGCGCCGGTCTCGGTCAGCGCGTTGAGGCGGTAGTAAACGTGCTGTGCGCCGCCGACATCGAGCGCGGCTTTCGCGCCGAAGGAGTTGCATGCATTTGTCCGAGTCTTTGTCATGGCAAGATTTCCTTCCAGGGGCGATTAACCAAGGTCTTCGGCGGCCCGTTCGGCCACCGGCACAGACCCGCCGCTCTCGCGTCCGACCAGCGGCGTATACTTTTGCGTCCTGGCCAGCGACTTGAAGGCCGGCCGGATAATTTTTTCCGCGTTGCTCATCATCTCCACGCGGTGAGCCGCCCAGCCGGCCACGCGCGCTACGGCGAACAACGGCGTGAACACCTCGCGGGGGATGTTCAGGCAGTCGTAAACGAAGCCGGAGTAGAAATCGACGTTGGAGCTGACGCTGAGATTCGGGTCGTTTTTGTATTCGCGCAGCGCTTTTGGACCCTCCTGCTCGACGATCTCATAAAGTCTGTACTCTTCTTCGCGGCCTTTTTCCCAGGCGAGCTTCCGGGCATAGCCGCGCAGGATCTCGGCGCGCGGGTCGGAGAGCGTGTAGACGGCGTGGCCGATGCCGTAAAGCTTGCCCGCGCCGTCGTAAGCTTCGCCGCGCAGGATCTTGAACAGGTAGTTGCGCACCTCCTCGATGTTGGTGGGGTCTTTCAGGTTGGCCTTGAGGTGGTCCATCATCGCCACCACGCGGTTATTGGCGCCGCCGTGCAGCGGCCCCTTGAGCGAGCCGAGCGCGGAGGAGACGGCCGAGTAGAAATCGGTGTTTGTCGAAGACACGACGCGCGTAGTGAATGTCGAGTTGTTGCCGCCGCCGTGGTCGGCGTGCAGCACGAGGCAGATGTCGAGCGTCTTGGCTTCGAGTTCGCTGTATTTGCTGTCGGCGCGGAGCAGGTGGAGCAGGTTTTCCGCCGTCGAAAGCTCTATCTGGGGACGGTGAATGATGAGGCTTTCGTCGTAGAAGCCGTGGCGGATGACGTAGTAGGCGTAGGGCGCGAGCGTGGCCAGCTTCGCGATCAGGCCGATGCCCTGGCGGATCTGGTTGTACACGTCGAGATTGTCGGCGCGCTCGTCCATGCTGTAGAGGGTGAGCACCGAGCGGGCCAGCGAGTTCATGATGTCGCGGGTGCGGAACGTCTCCAACACGTCGCGATGGAAGTTTTTGTTGAGCAGGCGCATCGCGCCGAGCATCTCGTTGAACTGATGGAGTTCGTCGGCCGTCGGCAGGTTGCCGGTAAGCAGGAGGTAGGCCGTTTCCTCGAAGCCGAAGCGGTTTTCCCGCTCGAAGCCGGCCACGATGTCGCGCAGATCGATGCCGCGATAGACCAACTTGCCGTGAACGGGGATGATGTCCTCGTCGATCTTTTCATAGCCCAGCACCGACGAAACGGTCGTCAAACCGACCAGAACGCCCGAACCGTCGGCGTTTCTAAGGCCGCGCTTGACGTGATACATATGGTAATACTTGCCCTCGATTTCGTTGTTGGCCTTGGCCACGGCCCCCAGCTTGTCGAAATAGTTCATGGAAACGCTCCTGCGATAAGGGTTTTTCCCGTCAGTACGAAAGAGATGAAGGATTCCGACGGTTTATTTCATGTTTTTAGCAAAACCCGGCGACTGACCGGATTTTGCGACGCTCTCGTTCTCCCGTCTATTTTCCCCAACGTCTTCCCTAGCAAACTTGGTCTTATCATAGTCGGACGGCAGCCGACAACAGGCGATTTTCACCGTCCCATGTCGGTGTTCGTGTTAAACTGAAGCCTGCTTGCCGACGCCACGGGCATATTCGGGGAGGAAAGTAGGTCTTTCCTTAAGAGACTGAGCCATCCGAGAGGCTAACCCATGAGCCGGAAACGTAAGTCAAGCCCCCGTCCTGACGATAAAAAGCAGCGCGAAAACAGAGACTTTCGCAATCTGGCGTTTTCCGAATTGAAGGTGCTGGCCGTCGATCCGCCGACGCCGGTTCCATCCCCTCCTGCCGCTACAGTGGCCCGCCCGCCCCTGCGGATATTCGACGAGGAGGATGAGGAATCGCTGTTTTCGGAAGCGGTGCAGGGAGTTAAGAAACTGGAGGCCCGTCCGGGTCCGCCTCGGCCCGGCGCGCCGCCCGCCGGACCGCCGCGAGAGGACGAAGACCTCGAAGCCCAGCTTGAACTCCACCGCCTCGTTCACGGCGACGGCGAGTTCGACATCACGGCGACGGAGGAGTATCTGGAAGGCAAGGTTCTCGGCATCCACCCGCGCATCCTGCGCCGGCTGCGGCGCGGAGACTACGCCATCCAGGCGCAGATCGACCTGCACGGCCTGAAGCGTGTTGAGGCCAAGGCGGCGGTGCAGGATTTCTTCTATGACTGCCAGGGGAAAGGCTACCGTTGCGTGCTCGTCGTCCACGGGCGCGGCCTCCATTCCAAGGACCAGATGCCCGTCCTGAAAGAAAGCCTGCGCAGCTGGTTCGAGCGCGGCAAGGGGCCGCTCGGCCGGCCCGTGCTCGCCTTCACCTCCGCCCGTCCCAGCGACGGCGGCCTGGGGGCGATGTACGTTTTGCTGAGGAAGCTGAAAGGCTAGAGGCTACATCGCGTCCTTCACCTCGGGGCGGATCGTCATCCTTTCCATATGCTCGACCACCTGCTTGATCGGCACGCCCGTCGGGCACATTTCCATGCAGCGCGTGCAGGCGGCGCAGGAGCCGTAGCTCTCCAGGTAGGCGCGCGCATAGCTTAGCTCGGGCAGAGAGCGGGAGTGCGTCGAAGCCAAAAGCGAAGGCCCCTGATAAAACGCCAGATCGATCGCTTCGCGGGCGCGGCTGCAAAGCAGGTCGCAGAGCCCGCAACGGATGCAGCGCTGCAATGCCGTGAAATCGGCGGCCCGTTCCGGCGGCAGGAGCGCCAGCCCCTCCAGCCGCACCTGCGCGGCGAAGCGCTCCACTTTGTCCGGCGACTCGACCTTGACGCCCCGCAGTTTCCTCCAGAGGCGCAGCAACTGATTGCGCAGCAGGTAAAGCCCAATCACCAGACTGGCGAGGAGTTTCTTCATCCCGCCGCCTCCGCCGCCGCCGAGCCGGCGGCGAAACCCGTGGCGAGATCGACGCCGTCGGCGCTGCCGTCCAGCGTCGGGTCGAAGCCGCCCAGGATCTGCCCCGCCGCGAAGACGTTGGCATAGACGGCCTCGCCTTGCTCGTTCGCCGGCCGCATCGACGCCTCGACGGCGACGCCCAGCCGCGCGAATTTTTGCGGTGCGAGGAAATCGGCGTCGGTCAGGTAGCCGATGTGCGCCTCGGCGACGCGCCGACCGCCCAAGGAAAGCGGCAAATCGAAAACCGTTTCCCCGAATCGGTGATTGCTATGCACAATGCCGCCGCCCAGGTATTTGCCCGTCGCCAGAACCACGGCGTCGGCTGCGATCGATCTTTCCTCGCCGCCGGGGCGGCGGATCTTGATGCCGGTCAGCTTTTTACCCTGGAATACGCCGCCCAAGGCTTCACCAGCCACGAGGTCCACCCCCGTCCGTTTCAAGGCGTCGCTCAGGCATTGCGCGAGCCGCAGGCCGGGAACGGAGACGTGCGTCGCCGCCAGTTCGTAGACCGGCCGGTCCAGCAGCTTCGCCAACGCCGCCGCGCCGTCGAGGCGATTCAAGCCCAGCACCGGCGGGAAGAGAACGATGGAAGCGGAGCGTCCCTTCAGGGCGGCGCGGATAGCCTCGGCCAGCCGCTCCAGGGCGGAGGGGTCGTCGAGCATGCCGGCAAGCTGGCCGGGATGATGGAAGAGGCCGCCGGCGCGATCGAAGGGAATGGAAATCGCCTCGATTTTCGCCAGCCGGCCAGAGGGCAGATGGAACGCCGACAAGGCCTTGGAAATGAAGGCCGCGCGGAAGCGCGGGTAGCCGGAGAGACCGGCCAGCAGCGCCGGGGCGTCGCCGAACAAGGCGTCGTCCAGCCAGGCGAAGGAATGCGGCGCGAGATAGATGTTGGCCGCCGTGCCCCATTCGTTCGGATAGCGGCGCGGTAACACCGTTTCATCAAGAGGAGCCGAAAACAGTTGTGGCGCGGCGGAAAGCAACAATCGCGCGCCCTGCCGCAACGAGGCCATGGGATCGGAAAACTGGTGAAAGGGGTGATGGGGCAGGGCGGCCATGACGCGCCGCAAGGCTTCGGGCAGGGACGTCCGCGTCGTGTCCGAGGTCAGCCGCGAGGGATCGGCCAGCGCCAGAAGGCCGCTGGAAAGCGCCGTCCGGCCATGGGCTCGGGCGACAAGCGTCACCGCCGCGCCTTTCTCGCGCGCCGCCAGGGCGGCGATCGTTCCGGCCAGCCCACGGCCGATGACCACGACCCGCGCCGTCATCAGAACACCTCCTTGCGGTGTTTGAGAACGTGCAACGGATCGAGCACGGCGAGATGGACGAGGCGATACAACTCCTCCTGCGCCAGATGCGGCCCGGCGAGGATATCGCGCCGCCAGCGCCACTTGGACTGCGCGATAAGCAGCGCCTCGTCGGCGACGTCGTCCGGGGAAAGTCCTCTTTCCTGGCCGAAAATCGTCGCCGCCTGGACGATGCAGCCGTAACCCTGGCAGGGCCCCTCCGCCAACCGGCAGCGTCCGATGAGATCCACCGCATGCCGCACGAATTCGCGCCGGATCGCGTAACGCAGTTCGGCTTCGAGAACGGGCTCGCAGGTGCAGACGTAGTTGGCGAAAGCGGGATTTTCGTCGATCAGCGCCAGGACGGCCGGAGTTCGCGAACCCTGCCGCGCGGCCAGACGTTTGACGACATAAGGATCGAGCCTGTATTTCGCCGCCAGCCCTTCAATATCGGGCATGCCTTTCCCGCCCGGCAGGGGCAGCAAATGCGTCTGGCAGCGTTCGCGGTTTCCCAGCTTCGTACAGGCCAGGTCGGTTGCGTCCTCGGCCATGATCCGATAGGCGGCGAGCTTGCCGCCGGCGAGGGTGATGAGGCCGGGAACGCCGTCTTCCCGCTCGTGATCGAAGACGCGATGGTCGCGCGTCAGGTCGTCCTCGTACTTCGCCTGCTCGAACAGGGTCGGCCGAAGACCGGCGATCGTCTTGACGATGCGCGCCTCGCGGATGCGCGGCAGCACCGTCTCCATGGCGCGCAGCAGGTACTCGATTTCGTCCTCCAGGATGCGGATGTCGTCGAGGTCGCCGAAGTAGTCGTCGTCGGTCGTGCCGATCACCGAAACGTTTTCGTGCGGGATGACGAACACCTGCCGGCCGTCAACGGCCTGGGCGATAACGCCGATATTGGAAATGCGCCGATCGAGGACGAGATGGATGCCTTTCGCCGGCCTCAACTCCACCCTGGCCCCGGCCATCTCGGCGACGCGCGTCGCCCAGGGGCCGGCGCAGTTGACCACGATCCCGGCCCGCGCTTCGCCGCGCCGGCCCGTCACGCGATCCTCGTAAGCCACGCCCGTCACCGCGCGACCTTCGCGCAGGAAGCCGGTCACGGCCGTCCAGGAGGCGGCGGTTGCGCCGTGCTCGACCGCGTCCAGGATGTTGATGACGCACAGACGCGGCACGTCGATGCCCCATTCATCGGTCTGCACCGCGCCCAGCAGGTTTTCGGCGAGCATGGGTTCGATGCGCCGCGCTTCCTCGGGCGTCAACCGGATGTGCGGGTTGCCGCCTTTCAAGGGCTGGTAGCGATCGTAGACCGTAAACAGGGCGTCGGCGCCTTCGAGGTTGATGCGGCCTTTGAGCCCGTCGCGCTTCAGGATGGGCATCATCAGCGGGATGCGGAAAATCAAGTGCGGCGCGATGCAGCGGATATAGCCGGCGTCGGTGCAGGACTTCTTCGTCGTGGCGATGTCGGAGAGCAGGTAGCGGGCGCCGCCGTGGATCATGCCGCTGGAGGTCCAGCTTGTGCCCATGGCGAAGTCGCCCTTCTCGATCAGCAGCACCTTGACTCCGCGCAAGGCGAGATCGCGCGCCACGCCGCAACCGTTGACGCCGCCGCCGATGACGATCGCGTCGTATTGCGTCTGGATGTCCCTGGATGTCGATTCGGGCATGTGTTTATTCGCTCGGAGCGACGGTTTCGCCTTTACGGTTGCTGTTACGGCCGGACCTGCGCGACATAGCCCAAGGGCAGCGAGGGGAGGCTCGTCAGCCAGAACGACTCGGCGTTGGGGGCAAGCCCGGCCTGCATTTCGATTTCCACGAACAGCGCCGTTCCGTCCGGATGATACTCCAGATCGAGCGGGTAGGCGTAAATATCGGCGCCTACGAGCGACATCGGGAACGACTCGAAGCTCCAGCCCTGGTCCAAACTCGCATAGAGCGTCACGGAGACGATGGAATATTGCCCGCTGTCCACGCCGGCCAGCGCGGTGAGCGTCAGCCCTTGCTCGCCGACGGCCAGCTCCGGCATGCCGGGCAGTTCGTCGTAAGGCCATTCGTCGGCGAGGTGGACGTTCAGCCACATCCGTTCGGCGGCGTAGGTTTTGGCGAGCGCGACGGCGCGGTTGTCGTAATTGTCCTGGCAGGGGCCGAACGGCTGGCAGTCCTGCGTGAACCAGCCGCCCTCCCAGGCGTCCCAATCCGGAATGACCGTCAGGCGTTGCGTCTCGTCGTTGAGCGCATAATACGTGTCGATGAAACTGGTTATGGGGAAGTATTCGTCCTGCGCGCCGCTCACCAAGAGCACGCGGGCCGGTGCGCCCTGGATAAACCAGACGGGATCGAGGTTGTCGAAGAAGGCGGCGAACTCCTCGTCGTCGGTGAAGAGACCGGCGTCCAGCAGCATGTCCTCGATCCAGGAACCGCTGTCGGCGGATCGGGCCCAGCTTCCAGTCCCCGAAATGGCGACGGCGGCGGCGATGCGCGAGTCCACGCCGGCGGCGATCAGCCCGGCGGCCGCGCCGAAGCTGTAACCGACAAGACCGATTTTCCCGTCGGAGAGCTCGGCCATTTGTTCCAGGCAGCCCGCCGCCCGGATCGCGCCGGCGGCGTGGGCGAAGAGCCAGCTTCCGCGCGGGTCGGGGATGACGTCCCACATCGCTTCCGGGTCCGTCGTCGCGCGGCCTTCCGATTCGCCCTGTCCCGGGCCGGCGTAGGCGAAGGCGATCATGCCGAGCCGCTTGGCGTGGTCCAGGGCGCGGGCGGCGTCCGTCGTCTCCCCGAGCCCCGGCGCAATCACGACGCCCGGGTGCGGGCCGCCGGCGGGAATGGCGGCGAAGGCTTGCAGGCGGATCGGCGCGAGCGCGTCGCCTTGAAGTTCATAGGAGGTGTAACGCAACTCGCGGATCGTATAGACGACTTCCCCTTCGGTTTGGGTGCTTTCCTCGATGACTTGGCAATTCAGCGTTGCAGCATCGCCGAGGAAATCCATGTCGAACAAAGGCGGCTCGGTTTCGACGTCTTCCTCTATCTCCGCTTCTTGTTCGAGCGTTTCTTCTTCGGCCTGCTCTTCCTCCTCGGCCGTCTCCTCAACGAGGTCGTCTTCCGGTTCCATTTCTATTTCCGGTTCAAGCTCGTCCTCGGCTTCAACGTCCCCATCGCTTTCCAGCGCGTCGCCGTCGCTCGCGTCGCCGTCCGTATCCGGGGCGTCCGGTTCGACGGATTCCCGTTGATCGACGATGTCGGCATCCTTGTCGCCGTCCGCCCGGTCATCGTCCGTGTTTTCGCTGCCGTCGCCGTCCGTGTCGGAAAGCTCCGAGCCATCCAGATCGGCGTCGGTGGCCTGGTCGCCGTCTTCCGATGCCTCCGAGGCGTCGCCATCGGCGGAGGAATCGGAACCGGAGCAGCCGAGCGGGCCGAGAAACAGAACCGCACCCAAGAGCAGCGCAAACGCATGAATCCACCGATACCTAAAGCTTTGCATTCGTGATTTCCTGGCGAAAGGTTGACGACGCCGGCCGTGTTAAGCCACGCCGGATTTCACGCGCAGTGTAACACGACCGGCCGCCCGAACTCAACGGACAGCCTGAAGAAATACTATATAAATAATTATATACCGACTACGGACCCGGCCGGCGCCGTCAGGGAAGCTCGGTTTCGCAACCGTCGTCGTATTCCAGGTTCGTGTCCTCCCAGCCGGAATCGCAATCGGCGATGACGCACTCGCCGTCCTCGCAGGCCGTCAGGGCGTTCGGCGTTTCGCAGACGATTCCGCAGCCGCCGCAGTTGAGCGGGTCGTCGTCGGGAGGCGACGTTTCATCGACGAATCCATTGCAGTCGTCGTCGAAGCCGTTGACAAGCTCTTCGTCCGCTTCCGCCTCGCTGCCGCCCGGCATCGTCGAGCAGACGGCGGAAAATTCGTCGGCGCACTCCCAATCGCCCTCGCCGCATTCGCCGGGACCCCGGCAAAGCCGGCCATCGTAGAAATTCTCGTCGATTTCTCCGTCGCAGTCGTTGTCTTCGCCGTCGCAACGTTCGAATTCGCCTTGCCAGTCGCTGCCGCCCCAACCCGTCGAACAGCGAACGGCGGCGGCGTTCTTGCACTCGAATACGCCTGCGCCGCAATTTCCGGGAGCCTGGCAGACCTGGCCGACCGTAAACGTTTCGTCCGTGTATCCATCGCAATCGTTGTCGATGTCGTCGCAGAATTCCGGCTCGGCGGTTCCGCCGTCCGTCGAGCAGGCCGCGGCGTTGGATTTGCAAATCAGCGTCCCGGTTTTGCAGGAACCGCGCCCCAGACAAGGCGCGCCGAGATGGAAATCCTCGTCGGTCCGGCCGTCGCAGTCGTCGTCGCGGCCGTCGCAATACCGCTCGATAGCCGGCCCGACGTATTGGCTGCCGTCGTGGTCCGTCGAGCAGCGCGTCGTAAACGGCGTGGCGCACTCCACCACGCCGGCCGAGCATTGGCCAAGCCCGTCGCAGGACGCACCGAGGCTGAAACCCTCGTCGGTCGCTCCATTTTGGTCGTTGTCCATTCCGTCGCAGAGGTCGATCGCCGTCATGGGTCGTTCGCAGATGGTCCCCAGGCCGTCCGCGGCGCATTGGGTGTAGCCGGCCGGCGCGCCCGGCCCATCCGGCGCGCAGGGCGAATAGAGATCGAAGTCCTCGTCGGTATTTCCGTCGCAGTCGTTGTCCAGGCGGTCGCAGGTTTCGCTCGATCCCTGCCAGGCGCTGCCACCCCAATCCGTCGAGCAATGCGTCTCGTAGTCGCCGGCGCATTCCAGAACGCCGAGGCCGCACAAGCCCTTTCCGTCGCAAGGGTAACCGATGCGATAAGGTTCGTCGGCGCCGCCGGAGCAGTCGTTGTCTATACCGTCGCAGATTTCGGCGATGGGCGCTCCCCCGATTGGCGCTTCGCACGCCGCCTGCGCCGAACTGCCTTTGAAATACAGTTTATGCAGACTTGCCTGCGGATTCGAGAATAGGAGCCTTGCCCGGGCAGCGAGGGTCTCGTCGATTTGCTGCGGGCAATATTTTACCGTGAAAGAAAGCGCGTCCGGCGTTTCTTCGCTGAAGCGCCGCAGGCGGCACGCTCCGGGGCCGTCGAGACGCCAATCGTCGATTTGCAGATCTTCCGGATTGAGGCCTTCCCAACCCACGTCCTCCGGCGAGCATGGAACGGTCATTTCCGTGTCGCAGCGATTGGAAAGCCGGATCGGCAGCTCGCTGGAACAGCGCCCGACGGGCACGCGGCCGAAATCGTGATCGGTCAGACCCGCCTCTTCCGGGTCCACGGCGAGGCAGGATTGAGCCAGGGATCTGCCCGAGAGCTGGAAAACAATTGTCTGGCGCTCCGGGTCGAGGTCGTTGGTGCGGATCAACAGCGCGGCGGAATCGTCGCGGCCCGGCGCGAAAGGCGCATAACTCAGATGCAAGGGGGCGCTGCTTGAAGGCGGGAGGGGCGGGATTTCCCGCGGCAAGAAGCGGAACGCCGACGACGAACAGGCTTCGAATCCGATGCTCTCCACCTGACACGGCGCATTCCCGAGGCTGAGAAAATAGTACGTTGCGAAGTTTTCCTGCCCAACGGAAGTTTCCCCCAGATCGACTTCGAGGGAAGGCGGCAGAATCTGATTCAAATAGGAAATTTCGCAGATGGCGGTTCCAGCGGCGAAAACCGGCGTTGCGCTCAGCGTGATGATCTGGCTGTTGTCCTCCGGCTCATCGGTCAGGAAAAAGAGAGAACCGCCGACGGGTTCGGCGCTGCGCCCTTTCGACGTGAAAAACAGTTTGAACACTCTGGATTCCCCGGCGGGCAGCGGCATGGGGAACGCGGCTTGCTCCAGGCCGAAGCCCTTTTCCCGATCTTCCTCCGAAAGCAAGACGTCCAGGATCGAGACCTCGGCGTTTCCGAGATTGCCGACGATCAACTCCCGTTCGGCCGTTTCCCCCCAAAGCACCTCTCCGAAATCGATGTCCCTCTCGGAGAAACTGACAAGTCCGCCGATGCCGCGGCCTTCGAGAGGCAAGGACAGGTGCGGAACCTCGGTGTCGTAGGGGAAAACCAGAAGCGCGTTTTCATACACCGCGCCCTGGGCGGGATGGAAACCTATTTGCAGAATCCACGGTTCGCCGATCGGCAATGTCAGCGGAAGTCTTGGAAGATTGATGACACGGAAGGGATTGTCCTCGACGGCTTCGAATTCCACCTTTTGGACGATAAAAGACGAAGCGCAACGGTTCGTCAACCTCACTTCAAGCTGCGGCTCCTCGCCGACCGGCGCGTCGCCGAAGTCGAGCACGCCGGGGGACGCCGCCAGGCACGATTCGACGCCGGTTCCGGAGAATACCAACTCCAGCGGCGTTTCGGGATGGGCGGGGTTCTGCGGATTGTAGCCGCCTTGATAATAGAAATAGGCGCTCAACGAATGCGCGCCGAGAGACGTCGGTTCGTAGCGAACGCGGAAATAGAGCGGTGTTTCCGGCGTCACGAGCAACCCTTCGAGATTGGGGAAAATGAAATGCTCCGAATCGCCGGGCGAGAAACTGACGCGGTCGATGGTGACCGAACGAGCCGGGATCGGTCCGGCGATGCCGGCAGGGAGAACGTGCCGGCAGATGATTTCCAAGCCGGCCTGGTTGCCCAAGGGGGTGCTGTCGAAATTGTAACGTTCGGGTATGCAGTCGATTCCCGCCTCGCCGGAATAGCGGCTTTCCAGGTCGATCTGGTGGCCGCCGCGATCGACGTGCGTGTCGCTGCTGGTGAGGATGATGCGGCCGAGATGGAATCCGGGGAGATCGGGGCTGAGGCGGACGGAGAAGGAAACGCGCTGCGAGGGCGTCAGGATGATCGGAAACGCCGGTTCCTCCTTCCAGCCATAGGCCAGGCTGCTTGTGGGCGTGAAGGCGGCGCCGGTGAGGGACAAGGGCGTCGCGCCGACGTTGGCGACTTCGAAAGACTTCACGACGATCACGCCGCCGGGGACGAAACCGAAATCCAGGGCGGGCGGATCGATGGAAATGCAGGCGTGCGTCGCGCACCAGGCGTCGGCCGGAAGATCGGCGTCGGAATCGCCGTCGGAGTCGCCGTCGGAGTCAAGATCGCCGTCGCCGCCCGCGTCGCCGTCCGCGCTCGGCAGGCAGCGGCCGGTGGAACGTTGACAAGCCATCTCCGGCGGGCAGTCTTCATCGTCCTGGCACGGTCGATCGCCGTCCGTCGGTTCGGGAAGCAGGCAGCGGCAGTCCACGCAAGCTCCGCCAGGACCGCAACCAGAGTCGTCGTAACACTCGCAGGCGATTTCCGGGTTTCCGCCGCAAGCGGCGGCGAGGGAAAGGATGGAAGCCAAAAGCGAAATTGCAGGCAGGGAAAAAGATCGGCGAGTCATCGGGGGCCTCCTTTGCAAAGAACGTAATTTCCCCGTGAGACGGGCATAGAACCTGCCGAAAAGTCGGCAGCCAAGAAGCAATTGTTTGAAGCAAATACAAGACGCCTGACGCCTATATAACTTTACCGCTAAATCCGGATCGCGAAAAGAGAAAAATCGCCGGCGATTGCTTTTCCAATAGCCGTGGCGCACAATCCGCCTACACGGCGCAAGCCGATGGGAGATGCAAGATTATGAAACGATGTCTCGTGTGGTTGTTTTTGGGAATTATGACGACTGCCTGTAGCGAAGCCGCGTCGGAACGGATCGACGGGGACGCGGAGACGGCGGGCGATGAAGAGGCCGACGAGGATGGAACGCCATCCGACGGCGATCTGGTCGGGGACGGAGACGCCGATGCGGAAGCGCAGTCGGAGCCGGACGTTCTTCCGGAAATAGCTCCCGCCGACTGCTTGCGCGACTCGGAATGCCATCGTGTCATGGTGACGTCGCATCGCGGCTACACGCGCCAGCATCCCGAAAACTCGCTGGCGGCGTTCCGCGCCGCGGCCGACGTCGGGGCGGATTTCGTCGAGATCGACGTTCGGCATACGGCGGACGACGCGCTCGTGCTGATGCACGACGGCAGCGTCGATCGCACGACGGACGGCGCGGGCGACGTGTCCGCTCTGACCTTGGCCGAGATCCGCGAACTCACTTTAGACAGCGGGGAGAGCGGCAATCCGGAGAGCGAGCGGGTGCCGACCTTCGCCGAGACCTTGGCGCTGGCGGAAGAACTGGGCGTCATGCTGTATATCGATCAGAAAACGGATCGCTGGGATCTTGTGCTTGCCGAGATTCAAGGCGGCGCTTACTACGATCAGAGTATGGTCCGCGACAGCCTGGAAACGGTGGCGGCGATGTCGGACCTGGACCCCGATCTGTTCGTCATGCCCTTCGTCGAAGACGAAGCGGGATTCGACGCGGCCCTGGTGCGTCTGCCGAACTTACGGATCGTCGAGGTCAGCGCGGTCGGCCCCAGGCCGGAACTTTGCGCGATAATTGCGGAAGCCGGTTTGAAAATCCAACAGGACGTGCTCGGTCCCGCCGACATCCAAGCCTCGCTGGGAAACTACAAAGCCTGGAAAGGTTACATCGACGCGGGTGTGTGGCTCCCCTCCACCGATCTGCCGCAATTGCTCGCGCCGGCCGTCGAGCAGTACAACGCCACTGGCGTCTTTCCCGAGTCCGGACCTGGCGACGATCTTTCCTCGGCGGCGCGCTAGTCGCCCGGACTCATCCGTCGTTTTTCGCGGAACAACAGCCCGATGAAGAAAGGCCCGCCGATGAGGGCCGTAAGCACGCCGACTGGGATTTCCGAAGGCGCGATGACGATCCGCGCCGCCGTGTCGCAAAGCACCAGAAACGCCGCGCCGGCGAAAAGGCAGGCCGGCATGAGCAGCCGCAACGACGGCCCGATGAGGAAGCGGACGCTGTGCGGCACGACCAGCCCGACGAAGCCGATCGGCCCGGCCACGGAAACCACGGCGCTGACCAAGAGCGAGGCGGCGAGGTAGGAAAGCCGTTGCGCGCGCTCCACGTCCACGCCGTGCGCGTGGGCGAGATAATCGCCGAAGCTCAACTGGTCGAGATCCTGCCGGCGCGTCAAAAGCAGCCAGACGCCGACGAGCCACAAGGGCAACATGCCCAAAAGCGGCCGGTAGCCCACGATGTCCAGCCCGCCCATCAGCCAGCGCACCATTTTGAAGCTCTCGCTGAAGTCGGCGAGGTAATGCACGAAGAGCATCAGCGCCGAGAACACGAAGGAGAGCGACACGCCGGCCAGAAGCAGAATCGTCGTCGGCAGCTGGCGGCGGGCGCGGGCGATGGCGTAAACGAGCGCCACCGTGCCCAACGCGCCGGCGAAGGCGAACAGCGGCGTTCCGGAGAGGCCGAAGACGGCGAAGTCGAGACCGAGCTTGATCGCCAGCACCGCGCCGAAGGCACCGCCGGAGGCGACGCCGAGCGTGTAGGGCGTGGCCAGCGGATTGCGCAGCAGCGCCTGAAAGGCCGCGCCGGCGGCGGCGAGCGCCGCGCCGGAGAAAGCGGCGAGCAGAACGCGCGGCAAACGCGCCGAGACGAGAATCGTCGCGTCGAGGCTGGCGGCGGGATCGAAGAAATCACGCAACGCCGCGCCGACGTCGATCGGCACGGCCCCGACGAAAGGACAGACCGCGATGACGACGATGCAGGAGAGCGCAAACGGCGCAAGCCGGCGCAGCGGCGTTGCGGCGTTCATGGTCCGTCCTCCGCGCGCACGGGCAGGACTACCGGGCGACCGCTCGCGCTTTCCCGTCCGATGAGGGCCGCGACGCCGAAATGCGTGCGGATCGCCTCGGCGGTCAGCGTTTCCGCCGTCGGACCGTCGGCCACGACGCGCCCGCCGACGAGGATGGCGGCCCGGTCGGCGTAGGCGAGGCCAAGATTGATGTCGTGCGTGACGGCGAGGACGGTCAGGCCGGTTTCCCGCTGACGCCGCTTCAAGGCCTCGAAGATTTCGATCTGATGCCGGAGATCGAGGGAGGCGGTCGGCTCGTCGAGCAGCAGGATCGGCGTGCGCTGCGCCAGCGCCGAGGCGAGCACGACGCGCTGCCGTTCGCCGCCGGAAAGTTCGAGCACGGAGCGATCCTTAAGCGCCCATGTTCCCGTTGCTTCCAGCGCTTCGCGGGCGGCGGCTAGGTCATCCTCGCTATCGACGCGGCCGAACACCCGGTACGGATGGCGCGCCAGCAGCACGAACTCCAGAACGCGGAACGGAAACTCGAACGGCGTTTCCTGGGGCACGATGGCCAGAAACCGCGCCGCCTCGCGGCGAGGGAGGCGGTCGAGCGGCCGGCCGGCCAGGCGCACCGAGCCCCGCGACGGCGCATGGAAACCGCAGAGCGCCTTGACCAGCGTCGATTTGCCCGCGCCGTTGGGCCCGACGACGACGACGAATTCGCCGGAGCGGATGGAAAGGCGGACGTCCTTCAGAACGGCCATGCGTCCGTAGGAGACGCCGAGAGAGTCGGCTTGCAGGATGGGCTCGTTCATGGCGCAGTCTCCGGCGACCCGTGCAGGCAGGCGAAAAACGCCTCGGCCAGAATCGGCACGCGGGGGCCGGGAACGTGCATCCACTCGCCGACGAGCGGGCAGACGCGCGACGACGGCCCCAGCAACTGCGGCGCCGCGCGCCACAGCGCCTCCTCCCGCGCGACAAGCGCCGGGTCCGCCGTCGTCTCTGTCAGAATGGAGATGACGATTTCGGGCTTGAGCGCCAGCAATTCCTCATACGCAATCTTGATGTAACGGCCGGACGGATTCGGAAAGACGTTCGTTCCGCCGGCCAGACGGAGCAGATCGTCGTGGAACGAGCCTTTCACCGCCGCCCAGACCTCGCGCAGTTCGCCGGGATCGTGACTGATGATAACGAGCGTTTTCGGAGCGGGCCGGCCGGCGGCGCGCCGGGCGACGGCGTCGAGCCGTCCTTGGAAATCGGCGACGAAGCGTTCCGCCGCCTCCGGCGCGCCGAGCGCCGCGGCGATGGCCCGCGCCGTCGCCATGATGCCCGGCAAATTGCTGGTATCGACGGCGAGCGTGCGCAAGCCGAGCGTTCCATAGCGTTCGACCAGTTCGGGTTGTCGCTGGTCAAGCACGATCAGATCCGGCCGAAGCGCAAGCACCTGTTCGGTGCTCGGCGTAAAGATGCCGCCGATTTTCGCGATGGCGGCCGTCTCGGCGGGATAATGACAAAAGTCGGTCACGCCTACGAGTCGGTTTCCCAGGCCGAGGGCGAACACCGTCTCGGTGAGGCTCGGCAGATGGGTGATCACGCGCAGGGGAACCGTCTGAGGCGCTACGGGCCGTTCTTTTTCGTCGCAGGCGGTAAACAACCCGATCGCAACGGCCAGCCACCCCGCCAGTCCGAAAAGGAAAAGCAGTCTTTGCGCGGTTAAGAAACTGTTATCCCAATGGACAAAATTCATGTCGCCCCCGCGAAAGCGGGGGTCCAGAAATCGCTCAAACAGATTTGGATTCCCGCTTGCGCGGGAGTGACGAATGTGAGTCTCTGTTTCTACCGTGCGCATCCGCTTCTCTCAATAAAATCGCAAATGGCGCGGCGCGAGCCCGCTTTGCGGATGAGTTTCGATCTCGCCGATGCGTTTGAAATTATCTCCATCCAGCTTATACACGTAAACGCGCGGCCGTTGCGAATCGGCGTCGCCGACGTAAACAAGCCCCCGCTCGGGGTCGGCCAGAATCCCGCCCATGCCGTAAGGCGATGAGGCGGTATGAAGAACCCGTTCTTCGCCATTGTCAACGTCGATGACGACGGCGAGGTCCGGCACGTCGCGCGCCAGATCGCCGAAACGCACGGCGAGAAGATGCTTCGGCGGCAGAAAATCGAGATCGAAGCCGTAGGGGCGGGGATCGTCGGCGGAAGCGCGCCGCAGAAACGATGCGGTGGGCGGATCGACGGCGAGATCGACCGCGACGACCGTACCCCAGCCGTACAAATGGGTTTCTTCGGAGATGAACAGCCCGCTGCACGAAACGTACAGAGCGTTTTTTGCCGATGCGGCGACCAACGCCGTGCAGTTGCGAGCCTCCGGGATTGTCAGACGATGCGCCACCTTATCCGTCGTCGGATCGACGGCTACGAGCAGACCGCCGCCGGCTTCGCCGAAATCGCGCGAGAGATGGTTGAGCGAGATCCAGACGAGATCGTTCGCTTCCGCCATCTGATCGGGCCGGGCGAGCAGATCGTCATCGGCGAAAGAAGTCAGCGGGACGCTTCCGAGGATCGTATGGTCGGTGGGATCGACGATTAAAATGTCATCGCCGCCGTCGTTCACCGCGCCGCCGGGGCGGGGGTTGACCTCGTAACGCGTCACGTAAGCTTTGTGCGTGTCGAGCCAGAGGAAGTCGTGTGGGTTGGAGGCGAAGCCCGTCGCCACGGATAGTTGCCCGCTCACCGAAAAATCCTCCGGATCGAGAAAGGTGAGCACGCTGTTGGGAAAGCGGTCGATGAGCACGAGGCGATTTTCCGGGTTGTAGCGGCGCGGCAAGACGACGTCGCCGGAAAGCGCCGTCGATAAGCCCGATTCCGTGGAGCCGGAGTGAATCACGCCTTCGCGGAACAATTCCTGCTCGGCCGGATCGAGAATGGAAATCGACGTGCTCATGTAGTCCGTGCCGACGACGGCGATGGCCCAGGGGCCGTCCTCATCCGGGCGCGGCGGGGCTCCGTCGCCGTCGAAGTCGGGCGAAGAAACGTTATCGACGCAAGCGCCGCATATCAGAGCGATTAGCCACGCGACGAGCGCTAAGCTTGGGGCGTTGTTAATGTTGAAAGACGGCGCGCGCATCAGAACACCCGACAGGAAACGGTGAAGTGGAAACTACGGCCGGGCAGGGGATAGCCGGCCAGGTCCGAGGTCCGGTCGTCGGTCAGATTGCGGGCCGCGAACGAAACGCGCGCCTGCTCGTCGGCCAGCGCCACGGCGAAGCCGGCGTTCAGATAAAAGCGATCGTCGATGGCGATGAGATTCGCCTTGTCCAGGTAATTGCCGGCCACGTATTCGCCCTCCACGTAAAGGCTCGATTCGCCGAGACGGGACCAGTTGCGCGCATAAGCCTCGGCGCGAGCGTACCACTTGGACGCCGGCCGATGCGGCAAGGCGTTGCCCTGCGCGTTCGCCTCGGCGCTCGTGTCCCGGGTGTTCAGGTAAGTGTAATTGCCGGCCAGCCGGAGATGGGCGAATAGGTCGGCGCGCAAGCCGGCTTCAATGCCCCAGAGGCGGGCGGAAGCGACGTTCTGGGCCACGGCGACGTTCTGCGCGGTCTGGATGAACTGAATCAGGTCATCGACCTGCGAGAAGAAACCGAAGGCCTCGACCCGCAATTCATGCGGCGCGGGCAGGCGCGACGAGGCATAAACGATGCCGCCATCGACGCTGTAGGCGGTTTCCGGGTCAAGCTCGGGATTGCCGAGCACGTTGCCCGTGTTGCCGAACAGCTCGAACAACGACGGCAGACGCGCCGCGCGGCCGCCGCTCGCCGACAGGCGCACGTCCGGGACGGAGGTATTGACCAGGGCCAGGCGGGCCGTGGCTTCCAGCGTGTCGGAAACTTGCGGCGCGCCGCTTGCCGACGCGGCCAACAATTTGCTTCTGGCATATTCGACCCGGCCGGCCGGCAGAATCAAAAGATCGATGGCGTCGATGCGGAAGCCGTTCTCCAGGCCGGCGGCGAGCGATTGCCGATCGCTGTCGGCCGCCGCCAGACCGGCCCCGGACGGATTGTAGAGTTCATAGCGATAGCCGAGATGGGCCGTCAGGTCCCACCAATCGGCGAGCTGGACGACGCCGGTCGTTTGCAGAGCCGGCGCATAGCTGCGGTCGCTCGCTTTGTCGCCGGAACTCAGGCCGACCTCGGAGAGCGGATCGGACAGTTGCGAGTGGGCGAAGCGGAAGGCGGCGATCGTCTTCCAGTCGAATCTATTGAATAGATTCAACCCTTCGGCTTTGAACGCGGCCAGATTGTCGAACAGGCGATAGGCGGCCGCTTGCGTTTCGAACTGGCCGAGGCCGGGCACGCCCTGATCGCGGAAAAAAAACCAGTCGAGAAGCGTCAGCCGCCATTGCGGGGCAAGCCGCACGCGCGCCTTGGCGAGCAGGTTCACTTGGTCGTACTGGTTGTTTTGCCGCTGGGCGGTGTAATCGTCGGAGGGATCGAAGCGCGTGGCGTTGTCGTTGTGGTAGGGGAAGCGGCCTTCCCAGCCGCTGTAGTCCGCGCCGAGCGCAAGATCCCACGCGCCCTGCGGCTCGCCGTAGAACAGACTCGCTTCCCGCGCGCCGAAGGAGCCGCCGCCCGCCGACGCCTCCAACTGCCGCGCCCGGCCGCTGCGCGTCGTGATCGCCACCACGCCGCCGATGGCGCTCGCGCCGTAGGCGATCGGCGCAACGCCGCGATAGAGGTCGATGCGGGCCACGTTGCCCAACGGCAGATGCGACAGATCCACGGGTCCGCCGGCGGCGGCGTTCAAAGGCACGTCGTCGAGCACGACGAGCACCTGATCCGACGTCGAGCCGCGAATCGAAAGCGTGGAGTAGGAGGCAGGGCCGCCGAGACGGGTGACGCGCACGCCGGCCTGGCGGTCGATCACATCGGGAAGCGTCGTCGCTGCGTCGTCAAAATCCTCGCGCAAGAGCACCGTTCCGGCCGCGGCGCGGTCGTCTTTCAACGAGCGGTCGGGGTTCGAGCGGACAACCACTTCATCGAGCGACGGCGTGGCTTTTTCCGGCGCAGAGTCGCTTGTGTCGGGGGCGGCGTCATTTTCGGCTGCGCCGCAAGGAGACGCCAGCATCGCGCCGAGCACCGTCAAAGCAAGCGCCAGCGCGCCGCGCGACGGGCGGCTCACTCGTCGCCGCATGGCGTTTGACGTTCGTGAATGACGCCCACGGCGTCCAGGTCGAAGCCGGCGCTGTTGCGCGTGGGGTAGGGATCGAAGATCGTGCGACCGAAACTGTCGAGGCTGGGAGAAAGACCGGTTTCGCAGGCCCCGTCGCCTTCGAGGGCGCAACCGGCGATATCGACCATCCGCACGTAACGGATGCAGGCGAGATCGACCGAGCCGTCGCGGGCCTCGGGGCGATTGGCGAGCGCGGCCAGATCGAAGGGCAAACCGTAGCCTCGCTGGTATTTTCCGGCCAGTCCTTCAATAAGGCTGGCGTCGTGGACGCCGTAGCGGCCAAGCGGACGCGCGCCGAGATAGGCGCTGTCGAAGCGCAGGAAGGTTTCGCCGTCGCTGCCGACTTCGACGTAGGCCAGTTCGAAGAAGCCGGCCCCGTTGCTCAAGAAGCCGTTTTCGAAAACGGCGAAATCATCGCCCGATCCGTCTTCGATCGGCTGGTCGAAGGTCATCACGATAGCGCCGCCGTCGCCGAGACTCACGCCGCTATCCACCCGCCCTTCGGCCGGGCCGAGCGCGTCCCACGGTTTGCGCCAGACGTCCTCGGCGCGGAAACCGTAGGGCGCCGGTTCGACATATCCCGTCGCCCAGCCGATAAAGGATGGATTGTCCTTGTCCATGGCGGTCGTGCCGGGAAGACCCGCGTGCGGCGGGAAGGGGCCGGGCAGATCCTCGGGCGCGTTACGCACGTCATAGCTGAAGCGGAAGTAAGCGTCGGTGACGCAGGAGGCGTCTGCCGAGCGGGCGAAGACCGTCCAACCCCCCGGCGCATCCAGCGGCAAGGACGAACGCGCGAGCCATGCCTCCGGTTCCGGCGCGGAGAGGTCGGAACTGACGCCGACCTCGATGCGCAGGGAACGGCCCGAGGCGAAGGACAGCACCGTCCCCACAGGCAGGATGCTCAAGGTCGGCGCTTGCGGGATGGGGCAGGGCAGGGCGACGCAATTCCCGTCCACCTCCTCGAAGCCTTCGCGGCAGACGCAGGCGCCGTCCGGATCCCGGCATTGGCGATCGCGATCGCAGGCAAGCATTTCCCCAGGGATGCACAGCCCGTCCTCGCCGCAGCGTTCGACGCCGTTGCAAAAAGCGGCGTCCCGGCATTCTTCATCGGCGGAACAGTGTTTGAGGACGCATTCGCCGTTGACAAGCTCGAAGGCGGCGGGGCAGACGCATTGTCCGTCCGGTTCGGCGCAGGACATGACCGCGCCGCACTCTATGGTTTCGCCCGCGAGGCATGCGCCCTGACCGTCGCAGACTTCATGGCCGTTGCAGGCGACGCCGTCGTCGCAAGGTACGCCCTGCGGGGCATAGCGCGGCAGACAAACGCCGTTTTCGGGATTGCAGGCGACGTCGGCTTCGCAGGGGCCGGACTCGCGGCATTGAACGGTAGCGCAACGATCGGGCGTTTCATCTTCAACGACGTCGCCGTCCGATTCATCGGCAAGGGCGCATCGCTCGCCGAGCGGTTCGTATCCATCCTCGCAACGGCATTCGCCGCTCGCCGGGTCGCAGGCGGCGTGCGAACCGCAGGCGACGTCGGCGCAGGGATCCGCGCCGCTGACGTCAGGCGATCCGTCGTCCAGGCAGGCGGCCAGCATCACAGCGAGCCAGGCAGCGAAAAGCAGGCGTTTCATGACAGCTCCGATCGGCGACGAAGTCGTCTGATGCGGCGGGGCGCTTTCCGGCGAGAGACGTCTGGCGGCGGGCCGTCCCGAAAGACGGCGGACGCCTTAGACGAAGACGCCACGAACGACAGCCGGGCCTCGGGCCCGTTCCGTTCGTGGCGAAAGGAGAATGTGCCTTGGATTGTGCATCGCAGGCGTTCCCCCTCCGCGGGAAGAAGTCACCCAACCCCTGTCGCGGAAGGTTTTCCGGCTTGCGAATCATCCTACTCCCGGCGCCTTCCCAGGCAGCCCCAGTGGCTTTGTTGCCGGTTTCGTCCTCGCTTACGGCGGCGGGACCGCGTCGGCATTGCACCGAACTTCCCTGCCCGCGGCAGAACTGTAGAGGACTATAGGCCGAACGAGGCGACGCTGTCAAGCCCGCCGATTTCGGAGCATCATCCTCCGGATTCGAGTTGTCCGGCAGATGGATATGGAGTAATCTAAAGCATCGGTCCACGCCGAAAGAAGTGATCCCGAGACCATGCCGAAACGCAATGACTCGCCGAGCACCATGGGGGTTGCCATGCGCGTGTTGGGATTTGTCTGGTTGCTGTTCGCGCTTGCTGTCATGGCTTGCGAAGAAACATCCCTCCGTTTCGACGCCGGGGACGGCTCGGACGCCCCTGCCGGCGATGCCGATCTCGACCCGTCCGGCGGCGATGGCGATTCTATCGGCGACGGCGACGGGGAAGACGAGGTGGTTGAAAACGCGCTCCGTGTCGAACCGGAAACAATGAACTTCGGCGGTGTCATGCTTGGGGAGGAGCGTGCCCTAAGTGTGACCGTGGCTTGCGAGGGTACACGTTCCTGCCAGGTGGCTTCCGTGCGCCTGAGCGGTGATGACGCTTTTCGGATAGTAGGCTGGGAAGAATTGGAATCCGAGCCTCCCGCTATGCTTGCGGCTGGCCAGAGCGTGGCACTCAATGTTTTATTTAGGCCAGGCAGCGAAAACACCGAAGGCCAGCATCTTCTTGCACAATTAATTCTGACCGGGGGAGTTATAGGTGAGCCTGCAAGGACGTACACCGTCGAGTTGCTGGGCAAGGTGATTGGATTGAACCGCCCCTGTTTGGAGGTGGGATTCACCGTCGAAAATTCCGTTCTTACCGCCAGGATGACATGCGGCTCGCTTCATTCCGGAGAGCCGGCGCAGTTCCGACGCGAATTCATGTTCGGCAATTGCGGCGATGAACCTGTTACACTTGGCGATTTCCGTTGGCAGGACCATGCGCTGGACGAACCGCCCGACGTCCCGCGCCCCTTCGAGGCGGAGTTCGGGGACTATACGCTGGAGAGCGAGGAGACCTTCTATTTTGAAATTACCCTTACCCTTGAAGAGGTATGCTCCCAATTCAGTTCGGCGTTTTTCTTCCGGACCAACGCCACCAACATCACAGGGATGGATACGAACGAACACTCGTCCGGCGAGGAAATTAAAGTCGAGGTCGTATATTGGTGCGATACGGAACTACGCCTTGAAGTCACTCCCGATCCGGTGTCGTTGTCCGGCCTTGCGGGGTGTCCGACGACATCGAGCCTCATCCTATCCAATCCCAGTTGCGCGCCGCTGCGCATCCTGAACGCCGAGACGACACTGGAAGGCGGGGCGTTCGAATGGCCGGATGCGCCGCCTTTCCCCATCATGCTCGACTGCGACGACAGCATCTGTTCGACGGAGTTGTCGTTCAGCTATACTCCCGCCGCCGCCGGAACGTACGAGGGGCAAATCGCCTTCGCCACCGATCCGTCGCTGCCCGATCTCTCGCCGCTAGCCGTGCAGGCCACGGCGACCGACCGCATCGAGCGCGTCGATGCTTTTGCGCAGGACGCCGCGCCAAGGGCCGACGTGCTGTTTGCCGTCGATTGTTCAGGCTCGATGGCTGATGACGTCGAACTTGTCCTCGGCGGCTTCGCGGCGTTTTTCGCCGCCGCCGCGCAGCGGCAGGGCGACTACCAGTTTGCGATGATTTCAATGGATACGGAGGACGCTGACGCGCGGGGCCGTTTCCTGGGCGAGCCGGCGATTCTGCCCAGCCAGGGCGAAGAGGCGCTGAGCCCGGAAGAGATTATGTCGCGGATGACCGACCGCATCCATGGCTGCGGCGGCAGCATCACGGAGGCGGGCCTGGAAGCGGTGCGGCTGGCGCTTTCCGAACCGCTGGTCAGCGGCCCCAACGCCGGTTTTCTGCGCGATCGGGCGCGGCTCGGCCTCGTCTTCATCTCCGACGAAAACGATCAATCGCCTTCATCCTTGCAGAGCTATATCGATTTCTTCCTCTCGCTCGCCGGCGGCGATCGGCTGCGCGCCTACGCCCTGGTCGGCGATATGCCGGAGGGATGCCAGCGCGATCAGTTCTCGCAAGCCGAAGCCGGGGCGCGCTACATCGCCTTCCAGGACGCCGTCAATCCCGCCGACGTGGAGGGATTTTATTCGGTCTGCTCCGAGTCGTTCGCGGCGGTCTTCGAGGCGATGGCGGCCTCGCTTTTCGAGCTACCGCGCCGTTTTGCCTTGAGCCGCCCGGCGGACCCGGCGACGATCCGCGTATTTCTGAACGATGCCGAAACGGACGAATGGACATATGACGATGCCGCCGCCGCCATCGTTTTTACCGACGCGCCGCCGCCCGAGGCGGCGATCGAGGCGCGCTATCTGGATCGCTGCCCCGGCGAGTAGTTTTTCCAGATCGCCGGTTGGCGAGATCGGCTATTGTTTTTTGGGAGGGACGACCCGCTTGAATTGAGGCATCGTGATTGAGTTTCCTCCTTAACTGTTTTGTTGGAGGAAGAGATGAAACACGCCATTCCGGTTACCGCTTGTCTCGTTGCGCTCCTGTTCTGCTCCTGCGGAAATTCGTCATCGCTCGATTTTGCGCCCGGCGATGGGGATACGGAGGCTGCGCCGGCCGACGGCGACAGCGAAACGGACGGGCCTCCGCCGGATGGCGATGAACCGCACTCGACATGCCCTGAGATAGGCGGCGACTATCTTGTGCTGAAAGAATGCGAATCAGTCGAATCGTTTGAGGGCTCAATCGTACAGGAAGAGAAAGAATGTTCATTCGTATTCGTTTTGGGGCGCGAGCGATTCGAAGGCGCATGGGAAGAGGAGCGGATTGTCCTGAATGGCCGCGTGCGCTGCGTGGAAACGGATACGCCATCCGCGGCTATGGTCTTCCTGTGCAGCGATGATTGCCGTCTATATCTGTATCCCTCCGAGGCGTTTGATGCGCAGGGCCAATTGAAAGTGGAGCCCGACCGGATCTGCACGCGCGGCGTTTGGCCGGGCGAGACGGCTACTTATTCCCTGACGTTGAGGGCAGAAAGCTCAGGGCCGCTGACCGTGATCGATTATTTTGCTTCGCCTTCCCTTGCGCCGTCGCTGAGCGTCGAACCTGCATCGATGACGCCGCCGCTGGCCATTCAGCCGGAGCAAGGCGTTGATCTGGACCTGGTTTATTCCCCCGGATTCCATGAGGTTCCAACGGGCGAATTCTGCTTCGTCGGGGATAGTTCGGAGAGTCCTCTGGCATGCGTGCAGTTTGGCCCATGCCCCGAACCCTTGATTGAAATAGAGCCGACTACCATTGATTTCGGCGCCGCGCCATTAGGATTCGAGAACGAGAAATATTTCATCATCAAGAGCGTAGGCGGAGCTGCGGCCCGTATCGTCGATATTTCACTGGAGGATGATCAGAACGGGGCGTTTGTGCTGGGATCTTTCGACACGGTCAATTTTGAGGCGAAGCCGCCTTTCGATCTGGAGTCATCGTTCGCCAAACCGGTGTATTGCAAGTTCTCACCGAAGGAGGGCATCCACGAAGAAGGAAAAACCTATACCGGCCGGGGCAAGGTGGTGTGGATCAATAAAGATTCGGAAGAGGAGACAATCATCTTCTACCTGGTCGGCACGATCGCGGTTCTGTTGCCGCCCTGCCTGGAGGTTCAACCGCTGGACGGTTGGGTGAATTTCGGAGGAATAGGGGAGGCGCCGGGTCCAGGCATCAAGTTTGGCTATTCGCAGATCGGCGTCGTTAAGGAACGCGAAGTGACGATCCGCAACTGCGGCGACCAGCCGCTGACAATCTCCAGCATGGTCTGGCAAAACTCTTTCTTCGACAATCCGCCGTTTGCACAGCGAGCTTTCAGCGAAGATCCCGGATCGTTCCATGACTACACGCTGCGGCGGGGCGAGACGATTTACATCGCCATTTCTTTCCTGCCGCCGAACGAAGGGCTTCTCTACAGTTCCGGTTTCCTCTTCAACACCAACGCCGAGCGCTACGCTTGGCAGCCGGACGATACCCCGCCGCCCGATCCAACCCTGCCTGTGACGGTGGGCGTTTCCGGCATTGGCGCGCGGCGCGGCATCGAGGTGCTACCGGCAAAGCTCGACTTCGACGTGACAACGACTGACTGCTGCTCGCGACCGGGAGAATTGACCGTCTACAACATCGGCGACCTGGAATTGACGATCACTGAAATTAAGATCGGGGCGGGTTCCGGCGAACATTTTGAATTGCTGGGTGTGCCGCCGCTACCGATAACGCTGGGCGGCGAGGGCAATCCGCAATCATTCTCCTTCGAGGTGAGGTTCTGCGCCGAAGCCGAGGGGTCAGTGGAAGGTCGGGTGGAAATTTCCTCCAACGACGCCAACTCGGGGCAGTTCATCGTACCCCTCAAAGGCAACGGCACGACGGCGACGCATCAGCGCGACGAATTCCAGCAGGCGACGCACCCGATGGCGGATATCCTATGGGTCGTGGACTGTTCCGGCTCAATGAGCGAGGAGCACGACAAGATCAAGGACCAGACGAACGATTTCATCAATCAAGCCGTCGCTTGGGACGCCGACCTGCATCTGGCGCTCATTTCCGGCGATATTACAAGCGCGGTAGGTCACAAGGGCTTGATGCGCGGCAATCCGCCGGTGCTGGCCAATCGCGGGCCGGGGGCGATGACGCCCGACCAGATCATCAGCGGTTTCAACAGCAAAGTTTCCGGGCTGTACAGCGACTGCGACGGCGGCGCTCGGGAGGCGGGCCTGGAGGCAGCGCACCTGGCGCTCTCGGAGCCGCTGATCAGTAACGAGAACGAAGGGTTCCTGCGGGGCGGCACCAAGCTGGCGATCATTTTCTTGTCGGACGAGGAAGATCAATCGGAGGACAATGTGCCGTTCTTCATCGATTTCTTCCGCTCGATCAAAGGCGCTCGAAACGTGAACATGCTGGAAATGTACGCCATCGTCGGCGACGCGCCGGAGGGCTGCCAGAGTGGCACGGGCAACGAAGCGCAAACGGCCAACCCGGGTCAACGCTATATTTTCGTCGCCGATGCCTGCAATCCGCATGACACCGAGCATTTCTATTCGATCTGCGCGGAGAACTACGCGCCGGTGTTTGATAGGCTGGCGGAAAACCTCTTCGCCTTGCGCAATCAATTTTTCCTTTCGCGGTTGGCCGATCCGGACACGATCGTCGTCACGGTGAACGGACAGACAGCGGAGGACTGGGAATACGACGAAGAAACCAACAGTATCGTTTTCCCGTGGGACGATCCGCCAGCGCCAGGCGCAGCAATAAGAGTGGATTACGACACGCTTTGCCTGCAGTAACCACGACGATTACGCGCCGCTACGAATTACCTTCGTTTTCCCTGGAGCGATATCCCAGCCCCGTGTAAACTGATTGCGTCCTTGCAAACTCCACTTTCAAGCGCGAAGGAATCGCATGCTGAAACGGCTTTTGGTAAATTTGGTTGCTCTTGCGTTCGGGTTGCTGGCTTTCGGTGTGTTTGGTTGTTCCGGCGGCGGCGACGATTCGGAAACGTCGCCGTTGGCGTTGGCCGAGGATGGCGAGTTGCGGCTGGCCGTCGTGCTTGAGGATTCGGCCAGCGGGCCGCTGCGCGAAGTCGCCGAGGATTTTCTCGACGCCTGCCGCCGAGTCGCCGGCGCGCCGGGCGGGAGGGTGGCTTTCGAGTCGGATGCGGTTGACAGTCCGTTGCGCGTGACCGTCGATTGGACGGATACGGGCGAACTGGATTACCGCATCTCCATTGATTCGCGGGACGGTGAACCGCGCGGCCTTATCGTCGAAGCGGCGACCGATGCCGGCATGATGCATGGTCTTTACGCCATCCTTGCCGACCTTGGCGTGCGTTTCTTTCATCCCGAAGAAAGTTACTACCCTTTGAATTCCAGGGCGACGCTGCCGACCGGCTACGGCGGCTCAACGCAATCGCCGCATTTCAAATGGCGCGGTTTCCACGAGCACACGCAGCACCCCATCGAAATGAGCGATTTTCTGCTGCGGCCCGGCGAGCCGGGCTTCCGCGATTATCTCTCGCGCTACATCCGCTGGCTGGCGCGCAACCGGCAGAACATGGCCTCCTTCCACATGCTCAAGACCGTGAACCTCGACGCCTGGCTGCCCTACATCGCCGACTATATCGAGGAGGCCAATAGCTACGGCGTGAACATCGGCATGGTGATCGGCTTCGCCGACCAGCAGCAGAACGCCTTCCGGATGATCCGTGAGGACGTCGTCGATCCGGCGACGGGGGAAATGGTTCCCGAGGACGAGCAGATCCGCCAAAGCCTCGACCGGCTCCTGGCCGCCGGCTTCAATTTCCTGGGTTTCCAGATCGGTACGAGCGAATTTTCCAAACCGGAAGACGCCCAGGCCTTGCACTGGCTGGACGTGGCCGTGTCATATCTGAAAACGAACTACTCCGACGTGCGGCCCTACGGTTGGATTCATACGACCTGCGACTTGAAATCCGACGACGGCGGCTATTATTACCACATACCGGAAAAAGCCGATTCTTCCTTGGGCGCGTTCGTCCATACGACGATGTTCTACACGCTCGGACATCCCGCGCCGGTTTACGAGTGCGATAACTTCGACCACCAGCTCGATTTCATCGAGCGCAACGAGGGCAAGCGGGAACTCGTCTATTTTCCCGAAACGGCGTGGTGGCTAGGTTTCGACAACAACGCCCCGGTCGTCCTGCCGATCACCGGCTGGAGCCGCGATTACGACATCCGCCAGGTGCTGAAAGATCGCCATGTCGCCGGACACGTCACCTTCACCACCGGCCGCGAGTGGACCTATTGGATGTACGACCACTACCTGACGCGCGTCACCTGGGACGGTAAGACCTCCTGGTCGGAATACCTCGATTGGATCGCGCCGGTCTTCGGACCGGACGGCCAGGGTTTGGTCCAGGCGTTGAAGGATTGGACCGATTTGCAGGTGAAGCATTTCTACGAGGAGCAGCCGGAGATTTATTTTTACCTTGCCGGCGAACTGCCGCAGGACGAGATCGGCGCGCAGGCGGGCATCCTGGCGCGGCGTCCGAAGATCGCCTTCAAGGAAGTGCTCAACTACGACGCGGCGGTTTTCGCGGCATGGAAGGCGCGCGACTACGACATGCTGTCTCGCATGCGCGAGGAATACGCCGCGGCGTTGGAAGGACTGCCCGATGCGCCCGCCGACGGATCGGACCAGCAAAAAAAACTCTATGCCGAGGCGCGCAATGGTCTTGATATCTATCTGATGCGGCTGGACCATACGCTTGCTCTGTACGACGGCGTGATCCTGGCGAGGATATGGGCGGAGGAATCGAAAAGCGAGACGCCCGACGAGGCTGATCGCGATTCACTGTTGGCCGCCGCCAATGACAAACTGGACGAAGCGCAAAGCATCGGCGAGAGCGCCATCGAGATTTTCACGGCGATGGAGAAACAATACCGCTATCCCGTGGAACTCCTCTGCCGCGAAAAACCGGAAACCCTGACCTCCTATCCTTACGGCTATCTCTACGAAACGAGCACCGGCTATTTCTGGACGCGCCGCGAACAGCAGCTCGCCACGCTGATCGGCCAGACCTTCGGTACGTTACAGGAGGAATGGCAGACCGAACCCGAGACGCTTTTCTACACCGACGATAAAAAGACGCAGCTCACCTTTCCCGAAGATCCGCTGGCCGGCGGCGTCATCAAAAGCTTCATCCCTCAGTTACTTTTTGGGCTCAAGGGCTACGATTCGGGTTCGGGCGCGCTGACGCTCGTGCTGGCTCAGGACTACAACGCTAACTTCAAGCCGGACCCGGAAAGCGAGTTGTCCATCCCCGGCCGGATCGATGGCGGAAGCTGGGAAGGCCGCGCCGAAGCCTATACCATCGTCGTTCACGACAGCGCCGGCGAAGAGATCGGCGCGCTCACCGTGATCGAACCGATCTTCGCTTTCGGCGTGACGATAAGCAGCGGAGCCGTCTCGGCGCTCGACGAGGGTTCGTTGACGGGGGAAATCACCAGCGCCGGCCTGATCGCGCTCATCATGTCCGTCGGCGGTATCGACGAGGAAGGGGCCGGCAACCTGATCAAGAGCATTTACGGCTACGCGGCCGAGGAGCCGCTTCCGGTGCGCCTGTCGATGGCTTTTGCGTTCGAATTCGAGCGAGCGAATTAGGGCCGAGCGATCGTCAACTCCAGCGCCGGAAGACCGGCGGCCTCCGCGTGCACGCGGTCGCCGTCCTCCAGCGGTCCCACGCCGGACGGCGTGCCGGTCATGAACAAATCTCCCGGCTCCAGCGTCATGAACTTCGAGACATAACTGATAAGCGCGGGAATGCGATACGTCATTTCGCGCGTGGAGCCGCGCTGCCGCTCGACGCCGTTGACGGAAAGCGCGAGCGTCAAATCGTGCGGATCGGCGACGGCCGAAGCGGGAACAAAGGCCGCAAACGGTGCGGCGTCATCGAAGCCCTTGGCCAGATCCCAGGGATTGCCCACGGCGCGGTCGCGTTTCTGCCGCTCGCGCAAGGTCAGGTCGATGCCCACGGCGTAACCGGCGACCAGTTCCAAGGCCTGGGCCTCCGGGATATTTTTTGCCTGACGACCGATGACGAAACCAAGTTCCACTTCGTGATGCAGCAGCCCATACACTTGCGGGACCGCGAGCCGCCCGCCGCCCGTGTGCAGCGAGCCGTTTGGCTTGATGAAGATGATCGGCTCGCCGGGCGCCTCATGGCGTCCCATCTCGCGGTTGTGCGCCGCGTAGTTTTGGCCAATGCAAACGATCTTGCTCGGTGTAAAAGTTTGCCCATTCAACGTGAAACAGGGCATGGCGATAGCTCCCGTTTGTCGATTTTGCAGCGACTATGGCGTTGGAAACGAGGACTGTCAAGCGAGACGGAGAGGATATGTTACGTCTCTCGCGGCAAGAGGAAAGTAAACGTGCTTCCGTGCCCGGGCTCGCTCTCGACGCCGACGCGCCCCCCATGAGTCTTGGCGATGTGCTTGACGATGGAGAGACCCAGACCCGTGCCGCCTTCCTTGCGGCTGCGGGCCTTATCGACCCGATAAAAGCGCTCGAAGATGCGCGGCAGGTCCGCCCTGGGAATGCCGTGGCCCTGATCGATGAAGCGAACGAAGGCCTGCGCGCCGTTTGCGCCGCAGACGATGCGGACCGTCTGCCCCTCGTCGCTGTATTTGATCGCGTTGTCGATGAGGTTGATGAACGCCTGCTCCAAGAGCGCCGCGTTGCCTACGGCGAGCGTACGTCCCGACAGTTCGGGGACGACCTGGATCCGCTTTTGCGCCGCCTTCTTCTCGCAAAGCAGAACGGCGTTTCTGACGACCTCCTCAAGCACGACTTTTTCCATCCGCACCGCCTGGCGCGGCTCGTCCTGTTCCAGGCGGGAGAGGGTGAGCAGATCCTCGATGATGGCGTTGAGCCGTTCGGCGTGGCGGCCGATGATGGCGAGAAATTCGCGCGCCTTCTGCGGATCGTCGATCGCGCCGTCCTTGAGCGTTTCCACGAAGCCGGCGATGGAGGTGATCGGCGTCTTCAATTCGTGCGAGACGTTGGCCACGAAGTCCTTGCGCACGCGCTCCAGCCTTTTTAAGCGGGTGATGTCGTTGAGCACGATCAAGGCGCCGATGTGCCGCCCCTGGGCGTCCTTGATCCGCCGGCCGTGCGCCTGGACGTCGCGCTCGTCGTCGTTGCGGGGGATGAGAAGGTCGCCTTCGATCGGTTCGCCGGAATGAAGCGCCTCGCGGATGAAACGGCCGAGGCTTTCGTGATTGGAAATCTCGGAGAAGTGCATGTCGCGAGCCTGGTCGGGATGGATGTTGAAAAATTCGCCGAAGGCGTGGTTGGCGAGCCTCAACCGGCCTTCCGCATCGACGGAAAACACGGCCTCCGTCATCCCCGACAGCAGCGCCTCCAGTTCGTTGCGCTGGCTGGTGACGGCGCGGATGCGCTCGTCGAGCTGCTCGGCCATCTGGTTCATCGTCTCGCCAAGGGCGATGAACTCGTCGATTTTTGAGCCCCGGATGCGGTAGCCGAGATCGCCTTTGGCGAAGGCTTCCGCGCCGCGCCGGATGCGTTGGATGGGGTTGTTGATCTGATTAGCGAGGATCAGGCTGATGAACGCCGCCGCCACCGCCACGATGAGGCCGGCGATGATGAGACGGAGATAAGAGGAAGAAAGGTTTTCCGTGATCGCCATGATCGGCTTCGCCGCCCGCACGACGCCGATGACGCGGCCGTCTTTCAGCACGGGCGCCGCGGCGTACATCATCTCTTCGCCGATGGTCTCGGAAAAACGGCTCGAATAACCCGAGCGTCCCGCCAGCGCTTCCCGCACTTCCGGTCGATCGGCATGGTTGGCCATCGTTTCGGCGGGTCTTTGGGAATCGCCGATGACGACGCCGTCGGGTGCAATCACCGTCAGCCGCCGGGTGGAATTCTCGCCAAACGCTTTCAATAGAGCGTCGATCTCCTGGCGATCGGCGGGAGAAAACCGCTCGTCGATGGCCGCCGCGGCCAATCGTGCGCTGGTTTCCAGCGAGTCGCGCAGGTTGGCCAGGTAGAAATCACGGATGGAGTCGGAGGCGAACAGGCCCATCGCCGCGAGCGACAAGACCGTGATGATGAGGAACGAAGGATAAAGCTGCCATAACAGCTTGCGGGGCATTTTGCGGTTCCTTCGCGGCTATTCCTTGAAGCGGTAGCCTACGCCGCGCACCGTTTCGATGTAGTCGCCGGCCTCGCCGAGCTTCTTGCGCAGGCCCGCGACCTGGACGTCCACCGAGCGATCGGTCACGGGGTAGTCCTTGCCTTTGACCGCGCCGATGATCTGGTTGCGGGTGAACACCCAGCCCGGATGGCCGGCGAGGAATTGGAGAATGGCGAACTCGGTGGCCGTCAGCTCAACCTGGACGTTCTCCACCAGCACCTCGAAACGGGCGGGGTTGATGACGAGGTTGTTATGCTTGATGACGTTCGTGTCCGCCGTTTGCCGGCGCTCGTTGCGGCGCAGGATGGAGCGGATGCGGGCCACGAGCACGCGCGGCGAGAAGGGCTTGGTGATGTAATCGTCCGCGCCGAGTTCCAGTCCGAGCACGATATCGGCGTCTTCGCCCTTGGCGGTCAGCATCACGATCGGGAGGTGAGCCGTTTTGGGGTAGGCGCGAAGCTGCTTGCAGACCTCGAAGCCGTCCACGCCGGGAAGCATCAGATCCAGGACGATGAGGTCCGGCAGATTGGATTTGGCGGCGGCGATGGCTTCTTCCCCCGAGGCGCAAACCGCGACGGAGTAGCCTTCCTTGGTTAGGTTGTAGCGGACAAGTTCGAGAATATCTTCTTCATCGTCAACCACCAGAATATTTTTCGGCATCCTGGGCTCCTTTAAACAGTTTCCGACAAAACAACCCTACCGGCGCACCATTAATCTCCAGTTAGCCGGGGATTAATTTTCAATGTGAACGCGCCTAGTTTACCCGCGATTGAAGCTTACGGCGACGAAAAATGTTAAGATCCCGCCAGGATTGTATCCGATCATATTTTTTGTCCCAGGCTTGCCATAGCATGGATGGCCTGAGTGTGCGCCGTTATTGAACGAGCGCCAGACGGCGGAACCGGCTGCGGAAAGCCGGCCTGCCCGGAGGTGAATTTTAACGGGGGATGACATGGGGCGGATAATATGGGCGGGTTTGCTGGTAACGGCTCTTTCGGCGTGGGCGATGGCGGCGGCCTGCAACCAGGAAACAACGGCGGAACCGAAGGCGGGCGGCGATTGCGACCGGACGGACCCCGATAACGAAGGCCGCACGGGAGACGGCGGCCGGCTTTCCGGCGGCGACGGGCTTTCCGATGGAGATGGAGATGTGTCCGGCGGCGGCGATCCCGACTCGCCGGCGGATGCCGACCTCGACATCCAAGAGCCAGCCCATAACCTGCCGATCCACCAGATCCGGCTTCCCCCCGGTTTCACCATCGACGTCTACGTCGCCAACCTGCCCAATGCGCGGCAGATGGTTCTGAGTCCTGGCGGAACCCTTTTCGTCGGCACGCGTTCGGCGGGGAAAGTATACGCGCTGAGAGACGAGGACCGCGACCACAAAGCCGACCGGATCTACACCCTTGCCCAAGGGCTGAACTCGCCCAACGGCGTCGCTTTCAAAGACGGCGCGCTTTACGTCGCCGAAATCAGCCGCATCCTACGCTTCGACGCCATCGAGGCGCAACTCGCCGCGCCGCCCGGGCCGGTCGTGGTGTCGAGCGATTATCCCAACGACGCCTCCCACGGCTGGAAGTACATCCGCTTTTCGCCCGATGGCTGGCTTTACGCGCCGGTGGGCGCGCCGTGCAACATCTGCGAGTCGGCCGACCCGATCTACGCCAGTCTGACCCGCATCAAGCCCGACGGCGCGGGCCGCGAAATTTTCGCGCATGGCATCCGCAACACCGTCGGCTTCGATTGGCACCCGACAACCGGCGAACTTTGGTTCACCGACAACGGCCGCGACCTGCTCGGCGACGATCTTCCGCCGGATGAACTGAACCACGCTCCCTGCGCGGGGCTGCACTTCGGTTATCCTTATTGCCACGGGCAGGGCGTCTCCGATCCGGAGTTCGGCGAAAAGCGCCCCTGCGCCGATTTCACGCCGGCGGCGCAGAACCTGGGCCCGCATGTGGCTGCCCTGGGCATGAAATTTTACACCGGGGCCATGTTCCCGGAGGAATACAAGAATCAGATCTTCATCGCCGAGCACGGTTCCTGGAATCGCAGCACGCGGATCGGCTATCGGGTAAGCCTTGTCCGGCTGCAAAACAATCGTGCAGTCGCCTATGAAACATTCGCCGAAGGCTGGTTGCAGGAGGGCGGCCCTTGGGGCCGACCGGTGGACGTGCTGGTCATGCCGGACGGCGCGCTTCTGGTGTCCGACGATCATGCCGGCGCGATCTATCGGATTGCCTATGCGCCGATCGAACGCTCGAAGCGGGGCATTGGACCCGGCAAAAGAAAGTAACCGCCAGCAATTTTGCCTAGAAACGGCTTCCATTCATTTCGCCATCGGCTATAATCGGCGCATTGCGTCAGAACGATAATGTAAAAAAAGCGGGACAGGAGGGGTCCATGACGACCGGCGAAGGATGGAAGCGTTTCCTGGGCGTGGGGTTGATCATTTGCGTCGCCTGGATCGCCTCGTGTTCCGATTCCGGCGGCGAGACATCGACCGATGGCGACGCGGAGGGCGATGACGAGCAGGGCGAGTCGTCCGACGGCGACGAATCGTCGTTCGTCTACCCGGCCTGCGCGCCTCTCTCCGAGCAATACCAGTTTCCGACGCCGGCCTGGGAGATGGAAGGCGACACCCCGACCGGCGTCGCCTTGAAGCCGCCCCAAAACGACAAGGCCGTGGAACTGCTCGCCAGCCTTCATGACGAATGGATCGCCGAGTTCGAAGCCCTTGACGGTTTTCCCCTTGTCGCCATGTGGATCATCGCCCTGTCGGGTGAGGGGGAGTCCGTGGATATGGAGAAGATCAAACTCTACCGCTGGGGCGAGAGCGTGCTTGAACAAGCGGAAGATGTTTCCCTGACGGCAGGGCTCGGCGAGGATCCGTCGGTTCTCGTGGTCGGCGCCGAAAGGCCGCTGGTCCCGCTGGACAAAGGATGGAAATACGTTCTGGCGATGTACGAAGGAGCGGTGACGGGAGCCGATCCCCTACCCGCCTGCAACGGCGAAACGGCCCATGCGGCTTATATTGAAGCAGCCGATGCCTTGGTTGCGGCCGAAGCGGGCGAAGGACTCGTTCTTGCCCTGCCGATGACGCCCTCGCGCCAGTCGCTCGTGCAAAAAGCGTTATACAGTACGTTGATCGAAGAGCCGACGCTGGAGATCGGTTCGTTCGAGGATCATTCCGGCGACTACGCTTCGCTGGGGGAGTACACTCCCGATGAAGACACGCTCGCCAGCCTGGATGAGCACTATTTCCGGGGTCATTTCCGCACGCCCGCCTACCAGGACACGGAGGGAAAATTTGTCGTGTCGTCGGCGACGCTCGTCCCCGCCGCGCAGGGCAAAACCGAACCCGGCTTCCTATTGATCTATCCCAAGACCGGCGAGGCTCCTTACCCGCTCGTCTTTTTCCAGCACGGCGGCAGCATGTCCAAGCTCGACATGTTCAAAATCGCCAAGCCGTATCTCGATCAGGGTTTCGCCATGCTCGGCATCGATCTGCCTTATCACGGCCGCCGCTCGGAATCGGGGGAAGAAGGCGGCAACCCGATGGACATGGCCGATTTCGATTCGCCCTTGAAGAGCCGCGACAATTTCCGCCAGGCGTCGGCCGATCATCTCGCGGCGCTGACCGGCATCGAGGTCATCAACGCGGCATTGGAAAACGCCATCGGCGCGGCCTACCGGCTCGATCCGGAGCGGCTGTTTTTCACCGGCCATTCGATGGGCTCGCTGTCCGGCACGATCACGACCGGCGTGGCCGATCTGCTCTCCGGCTCCAGCCTCATCGCCGGCGGCGCGCCTTATAAGCTTCTGCTTTCCGACGGCCTGTTCGCCTTTTCGATCCCGGAACTCCTGAATGGCCGGCCGGCCGAGGAGACGAAACTGCTGATGGCGATGCTCCAGGCGCTTCTGGACGGCGGCGATCCGGCGAATCACGAGTTGGGCATGGAAGATCCGACGGTGCGGCCGAAGGACGTCATCATCTGGGAGGGAATCGACGACATCGTGGCGATCAACCCAGCCACCGACATGCAGGCGTTGCTGTTCGGCGTGGCGTTGGCCGAGCCGGCCAATCACGAGGTGGAGGGCATGGCCTCGGTCGCGCTGCCCGTCACGGACAACTTCAACTGGCAGGAGGGCGGCGATTTCGGCGCGGCGACGCGCGTCCTGCGGCACGTTGTCTTCGACGTGACTCCGCCGAATGTCCATCCCACTATCCTGCTCGATCCGCTGGTGCATGTGGCCGCCGCGCCATGCTTCGCCGCCCGCGCTCAGGGCGGAAGCTGCACGCTGACGGAATAGGCGCGCAAGGGCGCGGCGAACGGGCCGGAGGACTGGACAGCAATGGATTCACGCCTGAAGCAAGCTGAAGACCTGTTCGCCGCCGGTCAGATCGACGAAGCCAAGACGCGGCTTGTCGAACTGCTTTCCGAGCGGCCCGACGACGCGGAAGTGCTCAACGATCTGGGCGTCGTCGCCTGGCGGCAGGGCAACGCCAACGAGGCATGGGAATTTCTGTCGAAGGCCCTGGCGCGCGATCCCGCCCACCGCGACGCCGTGCTCAATCTTGTAGACGTGGCCAAGGCGCAGCGCCGGATGCCCGAGGCGCTAAGCGCCGTCGAGGCTTATCTGGAACGATGCCCCGAAGACGCCGAGATCGCGGAAACGGTCGAAGCGTTGCGACGGGAAGCCGTCCCCAAGGCGAAGCTGGCTTTCGTCGCCGCGCCGGGGTACGAAAGTTTCCTGCCCGCCATCGTCGCCCATCTCGCGAAGCGATACGAGGTTCGCACCTGCTACACGATGCAAAAACTCGAAATCGCCGAAGCGGCGAAGTGGGCCGACCTCGTCTGGCTGGAGTGGGCCAACGAACTGGCCGTCGGCGTCACCAATGAACCCGGCCTGCTCGACCGCCCCCACGTCGTCTGCCGGCTGCACAGCTACGAGGCGTTCGCGCCGTTCGTGGGCCAGATCGCCTGGCGGCGGATCGACGACCTGATCTTCGTCGCCCCGCACATCCGCGACATCGCCCTCGCCGCGCATCCCGCGATCGGATCGGCGGGAACGGCGATCCACGTCATCCCCAACGGCGTGGATTTGGAAAAATTTCCCTTCGTCGAGCGGCCGCGCGGCAAACGCCTCGCTTTTCTCGGCAGCATCAATTACAAAAAGGGCCCGATGCTGCTCCTGCATGCTTTCAAGGCGCTTGCCGACGCCGACGGCGATTACACGCTGCACGTCGCCGGTTCGTTCCAGGACGGGCGCTACTCGCTCTATTTCGAGCAGATGATCGCCGCGCTGGGCTTGAAGGGGCGCGTTTATTTCGACGGCCAGATCGGCGATGTTCCCGCGTGGCTCGCGGACAAGCATGCGATCGTCTGCACGAGCGTCCTCGAAGGCCATCCGGTGGGGCTTCTGGAGGCCATGGCCTGCGGGCTCAAACCGCTGATCCACAACTTCGTCGGCGCGCGCGGGCTCTACCCGGCCGAATTCGTCTGGAATTCGATTCCGGAATTCGTGCGCATGGCGACGCGGGGCGACTATGCGCCGAAGCGTTATCGCGAATACGTCGAGCGCTACGGGTCGCTCGATCGCCAGCTTGTCCGCATCGAACAGGTGATCGAACGCGCCATTCTGCCGTCTCCCGACGCCGTCTGGACGGAAGCGCAGAAAGTCCGGCCGGACGAGGCCGAACCGCCGCCCGAGCGGCCGGCGCCCAAACGGACGGAAGCGGAGTCTCCTTCTCGCGCCGCGCCGGAGACGAGGCCGGCCCCTGCGCCGCTCGGCCAGCACTGGGCGTTCCCCCCCGAGGCGTTCGACCCCGATCCGGCCGTGCGTTTGCGGGCCCTGGCCGATGCGACGAATAAGCAGATCAACGCCGGACGGTTCGACCTCGTGGAGGCCTCGCTCGATCGCGTTCTGCGCCTCTCCGGTTATGCCATCGACAATGTTCTCCAGCAGCGCGTCAAGCTCTGTCAGACGAAGAACGACATCCCCGGCATTCAGGCGCTGTTCAAGCGCGCCGCCTTCGCCGCCGCCCTGCGCGGCGCCGACGACGCGTTTTTCAATTACCTCTATGCCATGATCTACGCCGAGCAGTTGTTCGCCAGAACGCCGGCCTACCGCTTTGCCGTCGTCGATGAGGATGTCAACGTCTTCGTGCGGCTCGCCGCGCGGCAGCATCCGCTTGCCGAATTCGTGCGCACGCGTCGCGTCGCTCCTTGGAAAGACGGCGCGGGTCGGCCGTTCCGCGTCGGCTTCCTGATGGAAGGTCTGAGTCTGCGGCAGGCGGCCTCGCGGCTGTTTTTCCCGCTGGTGGAGCATGATCCCGGTCCGGAGACGGCCCGCTTTGTCTATTCGAGGTTTTCGCTCGCCGAGGAAATCGCCAAACGCGAGGACTACGCCGCGACGGCGCAACGCTTCGCGGCCGCCGGCGCGACGGTTCGCTGTCCGGATCAGCCGCTTTCGCCCGCGCGGCAGCTCGATTTCCTCGTCCGCGCGATCGTCGCCGACGGCATTGATGCGCTGGTGCTCCAGACCGCCTATTTCGTCCCGCAGTTCAATTTTCTGGCCGCCCTGCGGCCGGCGAGGCTGCAAACGGCGATCGACATGCAGCAGCCGGAGTACGCGGCCGACATCGACGCCGTTTTCACGCTCGGCAAATCGGTGTTCGACATTCCGTCGCGCACCGCGCCCCCGATCATTTCCCTGACGCGCAACGCCGACGTCGCGTCGGTCCGCCGCGCCGATTGGGGTATTCCCGAGGACGCGACGCTGATCGTCACCGCCAACCGCGCCGCCAAATACGTCTTCCCCGCTTTCTGGCGCGAGGTGGAACAGGCGTTGGAACGCCACCCCGAGGCGTGGTACATGCCGCTTGGACTGAAAGAGGTTGGCGATTTATTGCCGGCCGGTTCGCCGGCGCGCGCCCGCGTCGTCGCGCCCGGCTATCATGCCGACGTGATGCCGTTCTTCAAGGCGGCGGACCTCTACCTCAACACCTTCCCTTTGGGCGCGGGCTCGGCCGTGCTCGAAGCGATGGCGGCGGGCTTGCCCGTCGTCACCTTCGCCTCGGCGTACGAAACGCCGTTTTCGACCCAGACGGTCATGATCGGCGGCGATTTCGTCGCCATTCCCGACCTCGTCGTTCCTCACGACGACTTCGACCGGTGGCATCGCGTCCTCGACGAACTCCTGTCCGACGCGGCGTTCCGCGCCCGGATGAAGGAAGCGGTGCTTCGGCGCGCGGAGGAATTCCTGCCGGAACGCGTCGCGCCGCGCTTTTATGACGTGCTCAAGGAAGAGTATCGGAAAACGCAGAGCGGCCTATAGAGGCCTCTTCCGCTTCGCTTTCTTCACCCGGCAACTCGGCCACGAGACGGCGGAAGAGGGATTCGAACGTCGGCCTGGCCGCCGACGGCATACCCACGGAGAGCGTCAAAGCGCCGTTGTAACCGCTCACGCCCATTCCCACGGCCGGCGGGTAAAATGGCGGGCAAAGCAAATAGGCGTTTCGGGGCGGCGCGTCGAAGCGCAGATTTTCCATAGCGATCGGCCCTAGGTTGGTCAACGTGGGCGGCAGATTCACGATCAGCCGAGGGTTGTGGATCAGTTTTTCCATTCTCTTGCGAAGCCGGTCGTAAGACCGCGTGGCGAAGAAAACCGACAGAAAGAACGAAGCGAGGCCGATCCCGCCGCGCTTGAATCGGCGCGTCAGCGCGCTGATGCGCGCCAGAGTCGTTTCGAAATCCGAGCCGGGCGAACGCGCGAGGTAGGGATATTCGAAGGAACTCAAATTGCAGATCGCCTCCGGCCGTCCGTTTTCCAGGTACCAGCGCCGCAAGTCCACCGTGGTTTGGACGCGAAGCCCCGTTTTGCCGTCCCAGGGATGTTCTTCCTGAAGCGCCCGATACAAGGCAGCCACCACGATGTCGTTTAATGTCGCCTGCCGAGCCCGACCGTAGGCTTTGAGTTTTTCGATCCGCGAGCGGGAAAGGCCGACTACCAGGTATTCCAAAGGCCCGCGCGATCCGGCCGGCAACTGTAGGGTGTGGGTGGCGAAGGGAATAAGTCCGCGCCGGACGGACCGCAACCAAAGGCCGAACACTCTGAGCCAAACCGTCCAGGGAACACGCCGAAGGGCTTGCCCAAACGACCTCGAACCGTGGACGTCGGAAGGCAGACGGAACGAGGGGTCCTCGCGGAGACGACGGTAAATCAACGCCAGATCGTAGGCGATCTCTTTGACGCCGCCGGCGTCGGCGAGCGTATGCGCGACGCGCAGGATCAGACGATTCCGCCGATCGCCGCGCCGGAGGCAGGCGCGAAGCTGCGGTTCTTCATCGAGGCGGATAGGCGCCTGCAGGAAACGGCGGCTTTCCTCCTCGCTGTCGGTGAGCGTGAAGGCGTCTCTGGCGTGTTCGACCGCCGGCTCATACCACGGCTGGCGGGATTGGCGGGCGACGCGGCAGGCCAGCAACGGATGAGCCTGAAACAACCGCTGCAGCGCCTCGACCAGCCGCGTCTCGTCCAATGGGGATTCGAATTCGAGGACGATAGGGATCACCATCTCGCCGAGACCCGCGTCCTGCCAGGCCAGGAGCATCCGGTCGGCGAGTTCCAAGGGCCGGTGGTTTTCGAGCGCCTTCATGCCGGTTCGGCGCGCTTTTCGTTCAAGTAAATGATCACCGAATAGACGCCTTCCTCCAGGCGGGTGTGGATGTTGTAGCCGCACTTGGCGATGATCGCCATCATCCTCCGGTTGCCGCCCAGCACCTCCGCCGACATCTCGGCCACGCCTTTCTGGCGCGCGACATCCAACAGCAGATTGAAGAGATATTTGCCGAGCCGCTTGCCCTGCCAGTCGGGGCCGACCGTCACCGCGAGCTCGGCGCGGTTCAGCTTGCGGTCCAGAAACCAGCGCGCCACGCCGACGAGCTGCTGCGCCGGCTCCTCGCCCGCCCACGCGCCGACGGCGAACTTCTCCTCGTAGTCGAGCACCACCAACGGCAGCACTTCGGCATGGCGCAACGTTTTCACCGTGCCCATGAAGCGATAGTAGATGTCGGTATCGGTCAGCGAATAGAACAGGTGGCGCAAATCCTCCTCGTCCGCCGGCGTCAGCGGCCGGACCGCCGCCGTTCGCCCGTCCGGCGCGGCGTAGGTCCAATACTGCTTTTCCATATAAAGGCCCGATCCCGGCGGCGGCAGGGTCTGGTCGGGGTAGACGTAGCTCAAGGCTTTCGCCTCCTCCAGCAGGGAGGCGCGGAACCTGGGATGGGCGATGTTGATCAGCGCCAGGGCGCGCTGGCGGATCGTCTTGCCGTGCAGGTAGGCGATGCCGTATTCCGTGACGACGTAATGCACGTCGCCGCGCGTCGTCACCACGCCCGCGCCGGCCTTCAGGGTCGGGACGATGCGCGACGCCTCGCCGCCCCTGGCGGTGGAGGGCAGGGCGATGATCGGCCGGCCGCCCTTGGCGAGCGCCGCGCCGCGGATGAAATCGGCCTGGCCGCCGAAGCCGGAGAAGAAGCGCGTGCCGATCGAGTCGGCGCAGACCTGGCCGGTGAGGTCGATTTCGAGCGCGGAGTTGATGGCTGCCATGTTGTCGTTGAGCGCGATGCGGCGCGGATCGGAGACGTAATCCGTAGTTCGAAACTCGAAGTCGGGGTTGTCGTCGATCATCTCGTAGAGCCGCCGCGTGCCCAGGCAGAAGGCGGCGACGATCTTTCCCGGCCGGAGCGTCTTCTTGCGGCCGGTGATGACGCCGGCCTCGTAGAGGTCGATCAGGCCGTCGGAGAACATCTCCGTGTGCACGCCCAGGTCGCGCTTGTCTTTGAGATGCTTGAGCACGGCGTTGGGGATCGAGCCGATGCCGGCCTGGATCGTCGCGCCGTCGGGCACGAGGCGCGAGGCGTAGAAGCCGATCTTCTCGGCCACCTCGTCGGGTTCGGGGGGATGGAATTCCAGAACCGGTTCTTCGTGCTCGATGAGGGCGTCCAGCTCCTTCACCGAGACGAAGCTGTCGCCGGCGGTGCGCGGCAGGCGCGGGTTGACCTGGGCGATGACGTAGGCCGCCCGTTCGACGGCGGCCTTGGTCGTCTCCACCGAAACGCCCAGGGAACAGTTGCCGTAAGGGTCGGGCGGCGTGACCTGGACGAGGGCGACGTCGAGCGACAACTGGCCGCTGTGGATCAGACCGGGAACTTCGGAAAGAAAAACGGGCGTGTAGTCGGCGTCGCCGCGCCGCACGGCCTCGCGCGCCGCCTCGCCGATGAAAAAGGCGTTGAGCCGGAAGCGGCGGCAATAGCGCGGGTCGGTGAAGGGAGTGTCGGCCAGCGAGACGAGATGGACGACCTCGGCGTCGTCGATCGCGTCGCCGTAGCGCACGAGGCTGCCGACGAGATATTGCGGCAGGGCGCAGCCGGTGCCGACGTAGATGCGGCTGCCGGCCTTGATGTGGGAAATGGCGTTGGCCGCCGTCGTCAGCCGCGACTCGTAAAGCGCTCGCATCGCCTCGATTTTCCATTCCATGCCCCACCTCGCCGCTAAACGCCGAAAAACCGGCCCAAGCCGACGGGGGAACTATACGATGAACGGAGGCGGGAAACAACAGAAGGGAAGGGAATCAGTTTTGCGAGGAATCGTGTTGCTGGGAAAGCAGGAATTCAATCAACTTGTCTACATCGGTCGATGGATTAGAAGGAATGATGATGCTTTCTGAATCATGCACAAGGGTGCGCATCGCTTTCGCTCGCTTTAGCGCACTGCCTTGTTTGCTTTCAAGCAACTCATAAAGTCCTCTCTGAGATTTCGAGTAATTTTTGAGGTGCTTTTTGAGGCGTTTATCAACTTCTTGGCCAGTCACGTAATCACGGCAATTCTCGTAATGGAGGAGATACCAGAGCTCAAATTTTGGGTTGGAAAAAGCGCAATGGCAATTTTTTGCTTTTGCTTCGCAGAAAGCTTCTGACAACCGTTGGCAATTCGAGGCGGATCTGTCGCGGTTATCTGCATCAAAAACGCACCAGACTTCAATTAAGCTCTCATCGTCAATTCCTTCTCGGTCAACATATTCCGCTGCAAGGACCACTAGGTTTTTCGGGTCTGTTCTTGATTTCCCGCCAGGCACAATTCTTACCCGGGTAGCTTTCAAACTGAGAATTCGTTTCATCTCCTCGAAATAATTAGGCTCTGTTTCTTCACCTTCACAGAAGATAAAGATTTGCTTATTTGGCTTTTTTCTTAGAGGTCTTCTTTGGATGCTCAGCTTTAACGATGGAGGTCTTCGGTTTTTCTTTACCATTATTGATTCTCCAATCGGCAGCCAGATTTGGCACCGCCCCAAAGATACCCGCTAGGTACTGCTTTCGGAAATTGGCATTTTTTCTTGGCTTGAGGTCATAATCGTACAATGAATATAGTTGTGTTGCCCCACTTTTGTTTTTGTCAGTAAACCATATTTGGTCACGACGAAGAAGCTCCCCTTTCTCCAACAAGCTGGTGTCATGCGCAGCAAAAATAAGCTGAGCATGCAACCGTTTGTGGCGTTTCGTCATGAACATTTCAACAATTTTTTCTATAAGTAAGGGATGCAATCTTGAATCTAATTCATCCGAAACTAAAACAGCACCATTAGTCATACAATAAATGAAAGGTCCCGTAAGTGAGTAAAATTTTTGTGTCCCGTCGGACTCTTCAAAGAAAGAAAGCCTAATTGGAGTACGATTGGCATTAGGCTTTCCTGTTTCATGGGTGAAATACGTATCAATAAGACGAGCATTATCCTCATCGGATTGCATTTTCTTTATTATCTCTTCTTTCGCGCCTTTTGGTAATTTGCGCCAGCCCGCGAAATCCTCAATTTTAGTTTCTTTCACCGAAATATCGGTTATGCCTAAGTCAGCCAAATGCATCAGGAGAAGTACGAGCTTTTTTTGCTCAGGCTTATCTTCTACAATGTTATCTGTAAAAGATTTTTCGCCTAAAACAATACCAGAATGACTGATAAAACGGAATTTTTCATTAAACCAGTCCATTACTTCGCCAGCAATCTTATTATTCAATTGTGCAGCTATGGTCAGAAACAGCAAATTTTCTGGGCTGTGCGTGATAATCGTCTTTTTCTCTCCTTTCCATCCTCCCCCGAATGAATACTCATAATTATTAGTCTTTTCATGCCAAATCCTGGAGTAAACGAGCATGAGTTTACCTTTTGGATAGCAAACCAAAGATTCATCTATTACTCTTGTTTTGTTAAATCCAAAATGTAGACGGTAGAATACGTCTTTAGAGTAAATGCTACTGTGATGGATAAATGAAACTTCGAAGGTAGTGGGATGAGTTTGGGATGTGCCATCGAAAAGAAATGGGTCCCATTCTATTGGATCACCGATTTGTTTCTCGCTCCATCTTGTAGTGATGAAGTCCTGACAAAACATCATCGATTTGATGACATTCGATTTCCCCGATGCATTAGCCCCATAAATAGCTGCTACAGGGAGAAGCGAGAACCCATAGTCCGTCGGAATGAGGTTCTCCTGCTGCGCATGATCCTTCGAAGCCACCATGCTGAGAGTAACCTTTTCCTTGATCGAGCGGAAGTTGGATACGCTGAACTCGACTAGCATCTTGATTCCTCCGATCGGGAAGGCGTTGAAACGGGCAAAACGCCTGTCCCAAGGTCTTCCTTTGAAGGATAGATAGAAAATCTAGTGTTATTTTGCCAAAAATTTGCAAAAAGTCCACTAAAATTTGATGTTCCGCCTATTATTCTTGCTCTTTCGGCAAAAAACGCAGTAATCGTGTGAAGTTTGTCGATAGAACAGAGGTAAGCAGGCAATCGTTCTGCCTATCTACCTGTGAGAGTTTCTTCAGGCGGGCGAACTACCTGAAAGTTAACACTTCTTCGCCGTCACCTTCACTTCCGCCCCCTCGAAGCCGTGGGGCAGGTTGTTGAGCGTGTGGCCCATCTTTTCAACTTTTGTCTGGAGGTAGCGCAGGTTGTGGGGCTGCGGCGGCATCTCGATCGGCACCCGCTCCGTGACGCCCATCCCGTAGCCTTCCAGGCCGATCACCTTTTTCGGGTTGTTCGTCATCAACCGCAGCTGCTTGAGGCCCAGGTCGGCCAGAATCTGCGCGCCGATGCCGTAATCGCGCAGATCCTCGGGGAAGCCGAGCTTGAGGTTGGCCTCCACCGTGTCGCAGCCGCATTCCTGCAGCTTGTAGGCGCGCAGCTTGTTGATCAGACCGATGCCGCGGCCTTCCTGGCGCAGATAAAGAATCACGCCGCGGCCTTCCTTCTCGATCATCCGCATCGCCGCGTGAAGCTGCGGACCGCAGTCGCAGCGTAGCGAGTGGAAGATGTCGCCGGTCATGCACTCGGAATGGACGCGCACCAGAACCGGCGCGCCGTCGTCCACCTCGCCCTTCACCAGCGCCAGGTGCGTCCGCTGGTCCACGTCGTTCTCGTAGGCGATGATCTTGAACTCGCCGAACTCCGTGGGCAGCGCCGACTCGGCGGCGCGGCGGATCAGCGAATCCTTGCGCATGCGGTAGGCGATGATTTCGGCCACGGAGACAATCGGCAAATCATGCTGCTTGGAAACGATCTCCAGCTGCGGCCGACGGGCCATCGTGCCGTCGTCGTTCATCACCTCGCAGATCACGGCGGTGGGCTTGAGCCCGGCGAGCCGGCAGAGATCGACCGAGCCTTCCGTCTGTCCGGTGCGCACGAGCACGCCGCCCTCGCGGGCGATGATCGGGAAGACGTGCCCCGGCGAAACGAGGTCGTGCTGGGTGGCGTCGTCGGCGATCGCCGCCTGCACGGTCGTGGCGCGGTCGAAGGCGGAGATGCCGGTCGTCACGCCGCGCGCCGCCTCGATCGTGTTGGTGAAGGCGGTGCCGAATTTCGACTTGTTGTTCCACGGCGCGATCATCAACTGCAATCCCAGGCGGTCGGCGCGGTCGCGCGACATGCTCAGGCAGATCAGGCCGCGGCCGTGCTTGGCCATGAAGTTGATCATCTCCGGCGTGGCGAACTGCGCGGCGACGACCAGATCGCCTTCGTTCTCCCGGTCCTCGTCGTCCACCATGATGACCATCCGGCCGGCGCGAAGCCGTTCCATCGCCAGTTCCACGTTGTGCAGTTCCATCGATCGACTCCTACTTCAAATAGCCCAGCTTCGCCAAAAGCTCGCGGTCAAGCGCGCCGTCCTTGTGGAGCAGTTTCTCCACGTACTTGGCGATCACATCCGTTTCCAGATTCACCGTCGCGCCTTCGCGCTTGTCGGTCAGCGTCGTCTTGCCCTGCGTATGCGGGATCAGCGTCACGCCGAAGCCGTTGGCGTCTACCGCGTTCACGGTGAGACTGACGCCGTCCACGGCGATCGAGCCTTTCTCGACGACGTAGCGCAGAATTTCCGGGCCGCAGCCGAAAACGACGTCGAGGGCCGGGCCGCGCTGCGTCCGGCGCAGAACGCGCCCCATGCCGTCCACATGCCCCGACACCAGATGCCCGCCCAGACGGTCGGAAAGCCGCAGCGCTTTTTCCAGATTGACGCCCTGGCCCACCTTGGCGCTTTGCCAGGTCGTCCGGCGGACCGTCTCGTGCGAAAGCTCCACCGCGAAGGCCGGCGGGCGAAGCGCCACGACCGTCAGGCACGCGCCGTCGCAGGCGATCGAATCGCCGAGCTTCACGTCGTCGAGCGCCAGCGTTGCGGCGATTTCCACGCGCAGCCCTTCGGACAACCTTTCGATCTTCCGAATCTCGCCGACGTCTTCGATCAGTCCGGTAAACATGCCTAGTTCGCGCCCTCCGGATACGCTCGTACCAGAATATCCTTTCCGAGCCGCCGCGTCGAGAGGCGCGAGACGGTCGGCGCTTCGGCGAGCGCCCGCGCGCCCGATCCGGCGAAGAGCGGCAGGCCGTCGCCGCCGATCAGGCGCGGCGCAAAGATCAGATCGTAACGGTCGATCAATCCCGCTTCCATGAAAGCAGCGTGCGTTTTCGAGCCGCCCTCGATCAGCAGCGAGGCGATTTTACGCTGGCCTAGTTCGGCGACGAGTTCGTGTGGGTCGATCGCCGCTTCGCCGGCCGTCTTGAGGCGTCGCCGCCCGCTTTTATAAACCCACACCTGCACGCCCATTCGAATCAGGTTCTCGCGCCAGATTTTCGGAGACTGGAGCGTGGTGGCGACCGTCGTCGGCGCGGCGCTCACGTCGAAGACGTGGGCCGAAAGCGGCGCGCGGCCCATGCCGTCCAGCACGATCCGCAGCGGCTGGCGCGTCCTGCCCGGCAGACGGCAGGTCAACAGCGGGTCGTCGGCGAGGACCGTCCCCGCGCCGACCAGGATCGCGTCGAGGTCGCGGCGCAGCTGATGGACGTAGCGGTGCGCTTCGGGACCGGAGAGACCGCCGGACTTCTGGCCCGAATCTCCCGACGCCGTGGCGATCCGGCCGTCCAGCGACAGGGCCGCCTTGGCGACGACGAAGGGCCGGCCGGTGGTGATGAACTTCACGAAGATCTCGTTCAACTCCCGGGCCTCGCGTTCCAGGACGCCGACCTCGACGCCGAGACCGGCCTGGCGCAGCTTGCGCACGCCCTTACCGGAGACGAGCGGATTGGGATCGATCATCGCCACGTGCACCGTGCGCACGCCGGCGCGGATGATCGCCTCCACGCAAGGCGGCGTGACGCCCTGATGGACGCAGGGCTCCAGCGTGACATACATATCGCACTGATCGGCCTTGAAATCGACCTTCCTCAGGGCGTCAACCTCGGCGTGGTCCGCTCCCCAATGGCGATGCCAGCCCTCGGCGACGAGGCGGCCGTTGCGTACGAGCACCGCGCCGACCATCGGGTTGGGCGAGGTCCAGCCTCGGCCGCGCCGGGCGAGCGAAAGGGCGCGGGCCATCATCTCGCGGTCGTGCTGGTGGTCGTGGGGCTTCATTCGTCGCTTGGGCCGGGCTTGATCGGCTTGAGCTTGGCGCGCTGCGCGGCCTCGCTGTTTTTCTTGCGCCGCAACTCCTCCACGTGACGCGTGAATTCGGAGATGTCCTGGAAGCGCAGATAGACGGAAGCGAAACGGATATAGGCGACCTCGTCCAGGCCGTACAGCTCCTCCATCACGAACTTGCCCACGGTGCTCGATTTCACTTCCTCCATGTTGAGGTCGAACACCTTGCGCGTTACGCGGTGGACCGCCTGCTCGATCTGTTCGGCGGTGATGTCGAGTTTCTGGCAGGCTTTGAAGAGGCCGGCGCGCAGCTTTTCCGGGTCGTAGGGTTCGCGGCGCTTGTCCTTCTTGACGACGAAAACGACCCGCTCCTCCGGCCGCTCGTAGGTGGTGAAGCGCGCCCCGCACTTGTCGCAGGCCCGGCGGCGACGGATCTCGCGCCCCTCGCGCGTAACGCGGGAGTCGATCACCGACGTGTCAGCATGACTGCAACTCGGGCACTTCATGGGTTCCACCCGTCGAGAGGATCGGCCCCGACGCCGCGCGCCGGAGCCTGGAGGCGCCGCCTCCTCAGCCGCAGCAGCGGCCGATTTTATCGAGCCGCTTCTGGTGCCGGCCGCCCTCGAAGGGCGTCTCCAGCCAGACGCGGACGATTTCCTCGGCCACGCCCGGCCCGAGCACGCGGCCGCCCAACACGAGCACGTTGGCGTCGTTGTGCAGCCGGCTCATTTTCGCCGTATAGGCGTCGTGCGCCAGGGCGGCGCGGATGCCGTCGAATTTGTTGGCGGCGATGGACATGCCGATGCCCGTGCCGCAGATCAGGATGCCGCGTTCGGCCCGGCCGTCCTGGATCGCTCTGGCCATTTCGGCCGCGTAGTCGGGATAATCCACCGAGGACTCGTCCTTGCAACCCAGATCGAGACATTCGCGCTTGAAGTCGGCCAGCCAGCGCTTGACCTGCTCCTTCAGAGCGAATCCCCCGTGGTCGCTGGCGACGGCGATCATGAGGCGCCTCCCGAATCGATGCGGTCTATTCCTTTTCTTCCTTCTGCTTGACGACTTCCTTGCCCTTGTAGTAGCCGCAGGACGGGCAGACGCGGTGCAGCAGCATCGACTCGCCGCAGTTCGGGCAATTGACGATCGTCTTGGCGTCGATCGCGTGATGGGCCCGCCGCTGGTCGCGCCGGGCTTTGGATAGGTGTTTCTTTGGAACAGCCACGGTATCCTCCTTGTCTCTTCTCTCTCTTCGGTTCCTCGACGAACAAAATTCCAGACCGGCGCGGCCTCGCGCCGGCCGTCATTTCCGTTTCTTGTTCTTATTTTTAAGCTTGATCCGTTTCAGGCCTTCGCGCCAGGCCGGGTTCACCGGCCCTTTTACCGGATCCTCCTGCCAGTCTTCCTCGTAACGGATCGCCTCGCCGACGCAGGCGGCGTCGTCCGCGCAGTGCGGATACATCGGCAATTCCAACAGGATGGAATCGGCCAGGTAGCGCCCGAGGTCCAACTCGTCGTTGGCGTAGAGCGCCATCTGGAAATCGTCCTCCGCGAGGTCATAGGCCTTCTTGCCTTCCGACTCGAATTTCTCGGCCGGCAGGAAGGTCTCCTTGACCTTCACGGACGCCTCCACCACGCCCGGTTTGTCGCAGCGCGAGCAGGCGAAGCCCATCGGCACGGAGAGCGCGCCGGAAACCAGCACCTGCTTGTAGCGGCGTTGCAGATGCAACCGAACATGGGCCGGGCCGGCCTGATGATAGAGATCCCCCTCGCGCGGCTCGACCATGGAGCGCAGCCAGTCGGGGCCGAACTGCTCGTCGATCTGCAGTCCCCCCTCGGGAATTTCCACCAAGCGTATCTTCATCGCCGTCCGTTTCACCCCTAAGGGTGCGAAAATGAAGCGTCTAATGATATATAAAGACCGTCCGATGTCAAGAAAGAATGGTCTTGTGGATAACTCTACGAAATTTCAAGAGAAAGATGAATGAGGAAAGCTTTGTGCGAAATGGAAAGATGGGTTTTGTTGAGAGGTGCGATAATGTAGGTATTCTCCCCCATTTCCGATCCTGCGGCGGGCCGCGCCGCCCTCCGGGCGGCTTGGCATCGCCGTTACGGGTGCAAGCCGCTCAAGAAGCGAATCTGGCCATCCTCAGGCCGGGAACCTGCTTGAAATGCTCGTCCAGCGTGAACAGCGCCGCCTTGTCGCGGAGGCATAGGCGGGCGATCAGCACGTCCATCGACGGCAGCGAATGGCCCGCTTTCCGCAAGGAGGCGTCCAGTTCGCCGGCGCTTTCCCAGTCGCTTTCGTCGAAGGGCAGGCGGTGGAGGGCCGCGAAGAGAGGCAGCACCTTTTTGCGCTCGGGCGGCTTGAGGCCGCGGCGGATCTCGAAGAGGACCGGCCCGCAGGTGGCCGCCAGGTCGTCCTCCAACAACTTTCGGACGGACGCCGCCACCCAGGGCGTCCTGCCCCGCAAGGCGTCGATCCAGACGGAGGTGTCGATAAGGACCGGCTCCGGCTTAGCGTCCATGGCCGGCCCCCGACGCTTCCAGCCGCCGTGCGCGGGCCAGGTCGGCCTCATTGCCCTCGCGCAGCGCCGCTTCGTCCACTTCGACGCGGCCCAGCAGGCCGGCCAGCTTCTTAAGCTTGGCGCGGCGGATCTGTTCCTTGACGGCGGCGGTTACGGCGGCGGTTTTGGTTTTCTCCCCCGAAAGGTCGAGCAGTTCGCTCACCAGCGCTTCGTCCAAAGTCACGTTCGTTCGCATGGCGGACCTCCAGCACAGTATCTTGATTTACTTTGTGCTATTATTTAGCACAGAGCAAGCTAAAAATAAGCACATTCCGTAGCGGCGATGCCAAGCGGTGTGCGTGTGCCATGCTTTGCTTGCAAAGCATGAGAGGGTGAAGACGCATGGCTTGCAAGCAAGCCATGGCACACCCTGCGGCCAGCCGCGCGCCCTCCGGGCGGCTTGGCCGCGTCCTTCCGCATTGCCTCCGGATCATAAAATTTGAATTCGCCGGACCGGTGTGCAACACTAATCCGACAGGGACACAGGAATTCCGTCCCGGCAGCAGCCCCGAAAGCGCCGGCGACCGGTTGGACGCGGCGAAAGACAGGGGATAAACAGTGATTCTTGGAGGGCGCATTGGCAAAGCACAAGGGAGCCTATCGCACGGAAAAACGGCAGAAGGAACAAAAACGCCTGAGGAAGCAAGAAGAGAAACGGCAGCAGCGGATCGAGAAGAGCGGCGGCGAGTCGCAACCTCTCGAAGGTTCGAGCGAAGAGCGACCCGAGGGGCAGGGCGAGGGGAGCTTGGGGAACCTGGCGGAGAAGGCGGAAGAATAAGCGGCGGGGGCGCGGTCGCCGCGCTCCTACGCGGAATCCCAACATTTGCTTGAGTTCGCCCGCCAAGTGAGCTATCGTATCGCCGCTTACCGAAACCGGATTCTCGGTTCGCCACGCCGAGATCCATCCCTATCGCATCGAGGTGCAGGATGTTCCACCAAAAAACTCTCGCGATGATGGCGTGGTGCGCGGTTTTGTACGTCCTGACGTTCGCCGCCTCGTGCGCCGATAGTCCGGACGTTTCCTTCTTCCCCGGCGAGACCGACGGCGACGCCTTTCAGCCGGACGGTGATAGCGACGGCGACGAGGGCCCCTGCGAGCCCGAAGCGACCCGCTGCAAGGACGAAAAGGTCGTCGAGGTCTGCAACGACCAGGGCGAATGGGTGTTCGGCGAAACCTGCTTCGACGACACGGAATGCCGGCGCGGCCAGTGCGCGCCCGTCGCCGACGGCGACGCCGACGGCGAAAAAGACGGCGACGAGGCCGAGGACGGCGACGCCCCGAGCGACGGCGATACGCTCACTGACGGCGACCAGCCCATCGACGGCGACGGCGAGACGCATTGCACGAGCAACGTCGATTGTCCCTTCGGCTTCGCCTGCCTGCCCGATGCGGAAGGCGACGGCTGCGTCTACCGCAACGAATGCGAAACGGCGGAAGACTGCCAGCTTGGCTACCGCTGCATCCCCGAGGACAACTGGAACGTCTGCGCGCCCCGGCCGAACCTCTGCGAGGAAGACGCCGATTGCCCGTACGGCTACGCCTGTCTGCCGACGCCGGAAGGCTGGCGCAACTGTGTGGAGCAGAACGAATGCGCCACGGATGAAGACTGCGAGAAAGGACTTGTCTGCCTCGAAGGCGCGCAATGGCGCGTCTGCCAGGTGAGCGGCGACGTCTGCCGGGAGAATCGCGACTGCGATTTCGGTTACGTCTGCAACGCCGAGCTGGCCCCGCCCGTCTGCCAGTGGGCTTCCACCTGCGAAACCGACGCGGATTGCAGCGCCTTCGAAGTCTGCGCCGTCGTTGACAACTGGAAGGAATGCAAGCTCAACACCAGCCCCGACATCTGCCAGTCCGACGCCGACTGCGATCCGGGCGAGTTCTGCGAAATCGTCTTCGGCGGCTACGGCTCCTGCCGCTCGCTCAACCAATGCACCAGCGACGCCCAGTGCCCGGAATACTACAAATGCGAATTCAACGGCACGGCCTATGAATGCGTCGAGCAGGCCCCCTGCCAGCGCAACGAGGATTGCGGCTTCGGCTTCCGTTGCGTGCAGGCGCAACCGCGCAATCTCTGCGAGTACGCCAACGGCTGCGCCAGCGACGCCGACTGCCAGGCGTGGGAGACCTGCCAGACGGTCGGCAACTGGACCGAATGCAAGATCGGCACGTCGGGCTTCTGCTCCTCCGACGCCGATTGCGACGCGAACCAGTACTGCGACACCGTTCTCGGCCCCTTCGGCACCTGCCGTTCACGCAACCAGTGTTACGTGGACGAGGATTGCGACGCCGGTCTCGTCTGCAAGTCGAACGGGACCTACAACGAATGCGTCCCCGCGTCCTCCCAGGGTTGCTGGCTCGATTTCCAGTGTCCCGAGGGCTGGCGCTGCCTGAACAACGTATGCCGGCCGCAATACGAGGGCATGTGCACCGAGGCGGAAGGAACGTGGACGATCTGGCTGTCCACCTGCGCGCTGATGACGGTGGGGCAGTCGCTGGAATTCATCCCCGAGGACGGCTGCAAGGGCCGCGTCAACTCTCCGACCTTGAATCTGCCCGTGGGAACTTTCGAGAAGACGGGAGACGCCCACTACAACGTGGTGATGGCGTTCATCCTCCAATGCCAGGCGGACATCACGCTCGGCACGCTGATGAATCTCGATTGCGGCAGTTGCACGGCGCAGCTCGGAAGGCTGTAGGCCGGGATCTTCGTTTTTTCGGCCGCGCCCCAAACGGGTGGGCGGTTGACATAATGTTATCGCGCCCTCGTTCTCCGACTGCATAGCGTGGAGCATATTTAGGGCGTTCTAAAACAAGTCCATCCCTCCGACCTCGCGCCGGCTCGGGCGTAATGTGTCGAAACAAGGAAGGGGACGCGCCATGCCTCACTGCCCGAAGTGCCGCGCGGAATATCGCCACGGCGTGAAAATCTGTTTTGATTGCTGTGTTCCGTTGGTGGGTGAACCTTTGAAGGGCGAGATCAGGGTGGAGGAATCGGTAGAAATCTACACGTGCCCGACCCGCGTGGAGGCGGAATGGCTCAAAGCCATTCTGGAAGAAGAAAGCATCGAGTGCAACTTATGCGCGAGAGATAGTTCTGTCTTTCCCGGCGGCGCGGGAGCGCCTGGGGAAGTGACGTTGATCGTCAGGAAGAATGACGCCGAGCGCGCCTCCGAGCTGATCAATCAGGCGATGTATGAACAGGCGGCGCCGCCGGAAGACGACGGGGATTCCGAAGCAAGCGTGAAGGCCGACTTTGTAGTGCTTTCCGATCAGGATCAAGAGGCAACGCCCGGCGTCGAGGAAAAAGGCGTCGAGCACGCCGTCGGGAAAATCGAGCCGAAGATAGCAGGGGACGCAACACCCAAGAAAGAGGACGAAAATAAGCAGGAAAACGAGGAAGGCGAAATTGCGCGGTTTTCTGCTCAAGAAGTGTACGACGAGGCCGTTTCGCTTTTATCTCAGCGCCCATCGACGCTAAAGAAGCTCTTGCTGTTTATTATCACTTTAGGTTTATTTGTGGCTTTGGGGGGGGGATTTTATTCCTCTCTGGACGCGGCTTTTTTTGTCAGTATCTGTATGATTATTTTTGTGCACGAGATGGGGCATTACCTGGCGATGAAATATTTCAACTATTCTTCGGTCGGGATCTTGTTTATTCCGCTTATCGGCGGGGCGGCTTACGGCAGAAAAAGCAGTCCCTACGGATGGCAGGATGCCGTGGTCTACCTTGCCGGTCCGATTGGTGGAATCCTTTTTGCGGTGATTCCGTTTACGATCTTTTTGTCGTCTCGCTCCGAATTTGCGGGGTCTTTTGCGGAAGCGGCGCTTATAATAAATTTGTTCAATCTGCTTCCGCTTTATCCGCTGGACGGGGGGAGACTTTTTGTTTCTTTCTTTACGGCAAGAAACTATATAGTTGAGATATTGTTCATATATTTGATGGCGCTTCTGTTTCTGCTGGGTCTCTTTTTCATGCAAGAGTGGTGGTTGTTTGGCTTTTTTCTTTTCGTACTGACGGCTCGATTGCCGCGTGCTAGCCGTGTTGCGGGGGCGGCCGCAAAAACACATGCTGCCATTCCGGACCAGCAGATTCTTGAACTCAAAATTACTCCTGAGTTAGTTGACTTGATTCTGCGGAAATCTGATGAAATTTACATGAAAAGGTTTCCTACGGCGAAAGCTCTTGCGCCGATGGTTTTAGAAACCTGGGAGCGCGTCAATTCAGTGAAGATTCCCGCTGCAACGATAATCGTTCTGCTGATCGTGTATCTTTCGTCGATATTTTGGGGTGTGGTGCTGCTTTCGCTCCTGGCATAAAAGACGCATCCTTTTTGACGGCAGGCGACGCCTCGGCTCAAGTGTTGCTGGAATCGAGTTCGCGATCCCGCCTGAGCTTCCTTTCGACCGAACGGGCCATCTGCAAGGCGGCTTTATCGATAGCCACCAGCAGGTCGGTGTCCGTGTCTTCGACAACGATTTTCCGCGCCGGACGCAAGAGCACTTCAACGCGGCACTTTTTGTGATTCTTGTCGGGGTTGCTGACGTCGGCGAATTTTGCGGTCACGCGGGCGATCCGGGACGAAAAGCGGCTCAGGGCAAGGCTTAACCGCTGTTCCACGTTGGCTCGCACCTCATCGCTCATGTCGATGTCCGTGCCGTCAATGTGAATGTTCATGGCGTTTTCCTTCAATCTTGGGTGCGTTCCAACGCCGGCTTTTGCCTCCGCCACGTTTTCGAATGCGGCGGCGGCGGATGAAAGCGCGCGGCGGGACGGTCCGGGTCGAGCAGAAATTCGGTCAGGTCATGGGCGAACGCCTCGGGGGCGTCGAGTTGGGCGTAATGCCCGCATCCCGGATACGTCGTGAGGCTGATGTTTTCCGTGCGGGCCACGGCGTCCCGGCCGTGGCGAATCGGGATGAAGGGATCGTCCGATCCCCAGAAGAGGGCGATGGGCGGCATGTCGGCGATCTCGTGCGCGCGCTGGGTCGTCTGCATGTACTGGCCGAAAATATTGATGACCCCTTCGAGAGTGCGCTGGAACGCCCGGTCGGCGCCGGGAATGCGGCTCATCCGCAGAAATAGCTCCCGCTCTTCGGGCTCCATGTGGCCGTATAACGCGGGGGCGCAGCGCAAGGCGAGGGGGACGGCGAGGTGCAGAAGCTTTGGCGCCAGCAGCCTCCCCAACACGGGGAACGTCGCCAGGCGCATTCCCGGGGCGACGGCGCGTCCGAGTCCGCCGGCGGAGACGAGCGCCAACCGGTTGATTCGCGATCGCTGATCGAGAAGCATCCACTGTGCGACGCCGCCCCCGTAAGAGTGGCCGCACACATGGGCCGTTTCGACGCCGATCGCCTCCATCCAGGCCGCCACCATTTGCGCGTGCCACGACAGCGTGTACGGCGCGTCGGGATGGCCGGAGTTGCCGTGTCCGGGCAGATCGGGCATCAGGACGCGGAAGCGCAGAGACAGCATGGACGCCACGCGCCGCCAGGTGCGGTGAGAATCGTAGAGCCCGTGAAGGAGGACGAGGGGATAGCCCGAACCCATTTCGCCCCAGGCGATGGACGTATCCTGGATGGCCGTTTCATGTCCTGTTCCGATCATATCCATGATTTCATGCCCGATTTCCGGCGGCTAGCGCCAAAGGACTGCTCTGGTATCGTATTCCTCCATCAGCCATCCTGAGCCCTTGCCTGTCATTTGACTATGAGGAAGTTTCAGCTTGTTTCTTCGAATATAGCGAAGTATGGTCAACGCATGGAATGGATCAACTATCATCATCTTCTCTATTTCTGGACCGTTGCCAAGACGGGAAGCATCGTCAAGGCGAGCGAGGAACTTCGCCTGGCGCAGCCGACGATCAGCGGCCAGATCAAGCGCTTTGAGGAGGTATTGGGAGAGAAGCTGTTCGCTCGCAAGGGCCGCCAACTGGCGCTCACCGAGATCGGCCGTGTGGCTTTCCGCTATGCCGAGGAGATTTTTTCGCTCGGCAGGGAAATGCAGGACGTTCTGAAGGGACGCCCGGTAAGCAGGCAACCGAGAATCGTTGTCGGCGTTGCGGACGCCTTTCCCGGACTGATTGCTTATCTCCTTCTGGCGCCGACGATCGAGCGGCTCGAACCCGTCACCCTGGTCTGCCGGGAGGACAAACCGGAACGGCTGCTGGCCGAACTGGCGCTCCACAATCTCGACGTCGTCCTTACCGATGCGCCGATGGATCCGTTAGTTAAAGTCCGCGCGTTCAGTCACCTTCTCGGCGAATGCTCGGTCACGTTTTTCGCGGAAAGTAAATTGGCGAAGCTATACCGGCGCGGCTTCCCGCAGTCCCTTGACGGGGCGCCGCTCCTTATGCCGACCGAGGACTCCACGATCAGGCGGTCGCTCGACGAGTGGTTCAACTCGCGCGAAATCAAACCGCGCGTCGTCGGCGAGTTTGACGGCATTATTTTGCTCAAGATATTCGGCCAGTCCGGGATGGGTATTTTCCCGGCGCCTTCCGTCATCTCCGACGAAATACAGCAACGGTACAAAGTCCGGCCGGTGGGAACGCTGGAAGAGGTGCGCGTGCGCTTTTACGCGATTTCGATCGAGAAGAAACTGAAGCATCCCGCCCTGATCGCAATCAGCGAAGAGGCCCGGCAGAGGATCTTCGGCAACGGCCGATAATCGCCGCCTATTGCGGCAGCGCCTGTCGCCGGATTGCTTTGGAACGGTTCTGCGCCCTCGATCCGCCGCTCGCTTTCACAAAACAATCCCTCGCGTTGATTTTTCCAGCTTGGCGGCGCTTTTTTCCGCCTTCTTCTTCTCTTTTTTCTCCTTGGCGGAGCGTTTCGGTTTGTTGTTCTTCTCTTGCCTTTTTCTCTGGTCCTTGGTCGTCATGGGGTCGCCTCCGTCGTTGTTTTTCATTCGGATCCTGTAACGGTAAGTCGCCAGACGCATCTGTATTAAGAAAGACGCTTTCCCCTGGCTCCGTTCATCCCGGAAAGGTGGGAGACCCTTCGAGGCGACCGGCTTCCTCTGTGCGAGGAGTCTGCCGTCCCGAAGGGTCCGGGGGAAGTTCTATAAGATTCTCGAAACGCGGTTTTCCCCCGCGCGGTTGCCGATTCCTTCCCGCAAGAAAGATCTGCCGCGATTGATTCTCGACATGACGGTCCCGAGGGGGATATCGAGTTCCTGGGCGATCTCTTTGTACGAGTATTCGCCGAATACTTTCATCACGAGCGCTTGCCTGTATTTTCCGCTCATCCGGTCCAGTTGATGCTGCACGCGATCGGAAAAGCCGTCCCGTCCCATCCGTTCCCGCCAGTTCGAATCGGCGGGCAGAATATCGGTAAGGTCGTGGTAATCCAGGCGGCGCTCTCGCTTGCTTTTTTGAATGGTCCCCAGGTACAGATTCCGCAGAATCACCCCAAGCCAGGCACGGCACTTGTCCGGGTCCCTGAGCTGGTCGAACTTTTCGATAGCGACCAACAGGGTCTCCTGAGTCAAGTCCTCGGCCGTGGCCCGGTCGCGGGTAAGGTATCGAGAAAAGTTCTTGAGAAAGGGGATATG
>QZKR01000042.1 GCA_003598065.1 Myxococcales bacterium
CTCCAGGATACGCCGATCGGCCTGAAGGCTGGAAGGATTGAGATCGCGGACCGCTGCCCGCCCGGCCACCGCGCCGGCCACGAGCAGGAACGCCGCGCCGGACCAGTCGCCCTCGACCCGATACCGTAAAGGCCGGTAGCTCTGCCTGCCGGGAATATCGAAACGAGTGAGTTCGTTGTCGCAGTCGAGGCCAAGTGCGAAATTTCGTAGAATTTCGAGCGTCATCCTCACATACGGCGCGCTCTTCAAGCCGTTGACGATCAGGGTGGTGTCATTTTCACAAAGCGGCGTCGCCAGCAGCAGGCCGCTTAGAAACTGCGAACTGACGGAGCCATCCACTTCCGCCCGTCCGCCCCGCAAAGGGCCTTGCAGCGTAACGGGGGGAAAACCGTTTTCAGTCCGGACGCGCGCTCCAAGCGCGCGAAGCGGTCCTTCGATCATCCCGATCGGCCGCGCAAGAAGGGAGCCTTTGCCGGTCAGAGCGACCTCACGGTCGAACAGCGCCAGAATCGGCGCAAACATCCGCAGGCTCAAGCCAGCCTCGCCGGCGTTGAAATCACGCCGCCGAGGCTCATTGCCGCCTGTTATGGCGATCGCGTTCGGGCTTTCATTTTCAACCGTCGCGCCCATTCCCCCGATAATCGCCATGGCGGCGTTCGCATCCGCGCTCCTGGACGGGTTCTCAATGACTGTGCGGCCGCGGCACAACCCTGCCGCCGCGATTGCGCGCTGGGTGAGGCTTTTTGACGGCGGGGCGTTAACGGAGCCGTCAATCTCGGAAGAAAACACTAGCTTCATTGAGAATCCTTGCGGCGACTTCAGCGGGATCGCCGTCGTCGGCTTTGACGAGAAGGTCCGCTGTCTGAAAATACGTATCCTGGCGCTCTTGATATAAGCGGGCAATTGCTTCATCGGAACAGTGCAACAACGGCCGATTGCGGTCATCCACCCTTCCCAAACAGGTTCCAAGCGGCGCATACAGCCAAACCACCGTTCCAAAGGACTTCAGAAAGACTCGGATGTCTTTATTGGCGACGGCGCCGCCTCCCACTGAAAGAATTGTTCGACGCCGGCCTCTCTGACGAAGGATTTCGGCAAGCTCCAATTCCCGGAAAGCCGCTTCGCCTTTTGTTGCAAATATTTCCGAGATGCTCATCCCGGCGTTTTGCTCAATCGCTTGATCCGTATCCACAAAATCAAAATCGAGCCGTCGGGCTAAAGCACGGCCGACCGTGGTTTTCCCCGCCCCCATGAATCCGATCAAAACGACGCTCGTCGTTTTTACCATGCTCTGTCGGGCGCTGTTCAAGGCATGCCGGGCGCTTTCGGACGACACCCGCCTTCCATGAAAAATAGTGAAAGCTTCAACCGCTTGATGCAACAACCAACGCTCGCCGCCCAGATAACGGGCGCCTATCGATTCTGTCTCGTCTTTCAGGTCGGGCGCGCGATAATTGGCCTCCAGCACGAGACAACCTCGCGGCAAGGACGAGATTCCGGGCCATTGCCCGGCGACGCCTTCCGGCAAGCAGGAAACCACAATCTCAGCGCGGGGCAGGGCGATATCCAGCTGGTCGAGAGCGACGCCGACGCCATCGACAAGCTCCGCCAAGATCATGGCTTTTTCCCGAGTGCGATTGGCCACGATAATTTCGGCGGCTTCGGCTTTTTTCAATCCGAACGCCGCCGCCCGCGCCGCCCCTCCCGCGCCGAGAATCAAGCACCTCTTCCCTAGAGGGTGACAATTGGCTTCCTGTAAGGCCGCGACCACGCCGAAAGCATCCGTATTGTAACCGCGAAGGTTTCCATTACGGGAAACCAGGGTATTGACGGCTCCAATCTCCATGGCCATATGGTCGTGGCTTGACAACAAACGGCAAAGATCCTGTTTTAGCGGGGACGTTGCGTTCGCCCCGGACAAACCGAGCTCATCGTAAAGCATCAGCGCCTGGGCGGCGCGAGGCTCGGAAATCCGGATATACGCCGCATCAATTCCGCACGTCCCGAAAAAAGCCTTGAACAGAATCGGGCTCAGACTGTGCATGACCGGTCGCCCGAACACGGCGTGACGTTTCATCGCCATTCCAACCTTACGGCCTCCAGCGCGTGGCTCAAAGCCGCGAGATCCGGCTGCCCCTCCGCCGTTTCATAGTCCGGCTCGGGGGCCGCATAGGTGAACGCCGCGCCGGCGAGCAGCGCCGCCACGCGGGCCTGCAACCCCAATGTTCCCATTCCGACGGGAATGATCGGACGGTCGTCGTCCAGAAGCCCTACCAGCCTGGCCAGGTCCCGGCCGGTGCGCACCATGCAAGCCAGCTTCACGTAATCGGCGCCCGCCGAAAAGCATTCCTCGGCCAGATCGGAAAGAAAGCTCTCTTCCGGCATCCGCGCGAATTCGTGATAGGAAAGGATGAGAAACGCATTGCGCTCCTTGGTTGCTTTCACGATCGCATCCCGCAGCCGCGGCGGCTCCCTTATATCGACATCGACCAGCTTTGCGCCCGAGGCGATGGCGGCAAGCAGGCTCCGCTCGCGAACCCCGTCGTCCGAATCGCATTGGCGGTAGGTGGCGATCAGGTTGGGGTGACGCCCGAATATCTCCCGCGCCGTTTCCGGCGTGGCGCCTAGGCGATCCATGCGGATTTCGGCGAATGCCAGATGGGCAAGACGATGCTTGATTTTTTCCAGGGGTTCGGCGCCCAGCGAAACACAGATGGGTGACGGAAACTTGTGCGCCGCCCGCTTGGCTTTTGTCGAAGCCGGGGCCACGCTAATCCCCGTTATCGTTCAGCTCGTACTTTTCCAATCGCCGGATGAGCTGAAAACGGCTGATGCCGAGTTGCCTGGCGGCCTCGGTCTTGACGCCTTTGGCCTGCTTGAGCGCATAGATGATCATTTTCTTTTCGAATGTCTCCAGGGTATCGATTCCGGGTATGAAGCTCACCGGCACGCGCTGGAAGGAATCGCCCTGAACGCCTTCGCCGGAAATCCGCCGCAGCATGCGCTCCGGAAAATGGTGTACGCCGATCGACTCCCCCTCCGCCATGATCACCGCGCGCTCGATAACGTTCTTCAGTTCTCGGACGTTCCCCGGATAGTCGTATTGCATGAGGAGATCGTGAACTTCCTTGGAAAACGGCTGCGGCGCCCGGCCAAGCTTCCTCGACACGAAGTAGAGAAAGTGTTCCGCCAAGGCAAGAATGTCCTCCTGCCGCTCGCGCAACGGCGGGATATGGATTGGAAAAACAGACAGCCGCTGATACAGATCGAAACGGAACCGCCCCTGATCGACCCATTCCTTCAGATCGCGGTTCGTGGCCGCGACAATTCGCGCCTTGATATCTTGTTGCTGGACGGATCCGACGCGCTGGCATTTCCGCGACTCCAGGACGCGAAGCAGCTTCCCCTGTAGGTCCAAGCTCATCTCACCGATTTCATCCAGAAAAATCGTGCCCTTTCCAGCCTGAACAAACGCGCCTTCCGTCGTACGATCGGCGCCGGTAAACGCGCCTTTCTCGTGCCCGAACAGCAGGCTCTCCACCAGGTTATGAGGTAACGCCACGCAGTCCACGGGGATAAAAGGAGTTCCCGCAGGCACGGATTGCCGGTGGAGTTGCATGGCTGCAACCTCCTTCCCGACCCCCGATTCGCCGCTCAGCAGGACCGTCGTTTCGGGGCTGCTGGCGACCTTGCGGATTTTGTCCATGACATGCAGAAGATTGGATGATTTTCCGAGCAGGCCTTCGCGTTTGTGTTCCTCCCACCCCTCGATGCCTTCCCGTACGCGTTCCATCCGCTGGAGTTTGAGGATTTTCTCGATGATCGGCTTCACCGTCGTCTGCTTGACGAGGTAATCCTCGGCGCCCTGCCGGATGGCTTGGATGGCGTTGGGAATCGTTTCGAACGCCGTCATCATGACGATGGACGTGCGGAGCTGGCGTGAAAGCAGCAGAGGAATGATGCGGATGCCGTCGTCATCCGGCAATTTGTGATCGAGCAGAATGACGTTGTAATGCCTATTGTCCGCCAGGTCGAGAGCTTCGGCGGCGCTGTAGGCCAGATCGGCCGTCATGCCCTGTCGCTCGATCGCGCGCCCCAACGCCTGGGCGAAATAATGCTCGTCGTCCACGATCAAGACTCGGAAATTCTCGGTCTCCTCCGAAACCATGTTTAGTTCGTGTTCTTTCACGGCGCTATCACCTTCGGCAAAAAAACCTCGGCTCGACACCCGCCGCCGGCGCGATTCTTCAGTTCGATGGTTCCCCCGTGGGTGGTCACGATCTTGCGGCAGACCGTCAAGCCCAGGCCGGTGCCGTTTTTCTTCGTCGTGTAAAACGGTGCGAAATAGTCCGCCGATCCCGATGAAATACCCGGCCCTTCGTCATCGATGTAAATCACGATGGACTTGTCGCCGCTGTCCGCATGGCAGGTCACAACGCTATTGCCCGGGCAAGCTTCCAGCCCATTGAGCAGCAGATTGAAGAAGACGTGCTTCATGCCTTCGTAGTCGGCGAAAACATGCAGATCCTGCGGCAGATTCACCTCGATGCGCTTGCCGCTGGTTTTCCGCAGTCCCAGCAGAATATTGCGGACGTCGTCGATAACCTCGCGAATGGATATGCGCGAAATCCCGGCATTCTGTTTCACGGCCAGGGAGAGGTAATCCTTGAGGATCATATCCAGACGGGAGATTTCCCGAGACATGCCGCGGAGCATCTCGTCGCTGTCTTTATCGAGGTGCAGGTCCAGCTCCATCGATTCGAGGGAAGCGCCGATGGCCAGCAGGGGGTTGCGAATCTCATGGGCGAGCTGCGCGGCCATCTCGCCCATGCTGGCCAGACGCTCTTGCCGGGATAGTTGCATCCTTCCGCAGGCGCAGTCGGCATCGGATGGTTCCTGGTGGGGTTCGGTCAACAACACGAGATAACCGACGACCCGGTTCTTCTCGTCAGCCAAAAGCACCGCCTCCACCTTGCCGACAAACTCCTCGCCGTTCTTCCGCAAGGCCGTGGTGGTTTCCTCGTAATGCCCGTTGGAAATGAATAAGAACTGGTGGTTCAATATCGTGCGGATATCCTGGCTGTTCTTGAAGATCGTGGCGATGTCCCGGCCGATGAGTTCCGCTTCCGAATACCCCAAAAGAAGCTGGGTGCTTTCGTTGCAAGAAGTAATTCGGAATGCCGGATCCACGAGCAGGGCCGGCGCGGATTTGCAGAAAGCGATCTGTAACAAGTGGGCCTGGATGGAGGAATCGGCCTTTTTCACCGTGCGGCGGATATCGCAGAGCGCATGGGGGATCTCGTCTACTTTCATAAACGTTACGTCGATTTCGTACTTCCCAAGGTCCGGATTGGATAAGGCCAGCCGACGCGGCGGCTCGAATCTTTCCATGTCGGAGGCCAAACAGTCCCCGGCGAAGGCGATAGCCTCCCGGATAACGTCGCTCGGCAATGGATCTTCGCTAGGCCTTGGCGCCGATTCACCTTTAACGACGCCGTTTTTCCCAATCAGATACCGCGCGAGAACGCCGTCTGACGCCGAAGGCCGCTGATCTGGCCAGAACGATGACCGCGCGTCGTTCTCAATGATCTCGCCGATGCGGTTGGCGTACCGGATAAGGATTTCGCGCTGCTGCGGACTAAAAGGGTGCGTGGTGCTTTTTTCGAAAACGATGACGCCGTAAATGTTGACCTCGCTCGTGATCGGCACGCAGATATACCGGTGGTTGCCGATCAGATCGTCAACGGTCTTCAGGGCGTCATCGGGGAAGGCGTTCTTCGCCAGTTCCTGGATGCTGGACGCCTCCAGCACGATGCGGTCGCGCCACGCCTTGAAAATGAGGGTCTCCTGAGCCAGAGCAAACGGATAGACCGCATCGTTCAGACTAAGACCCATTGTCAAGCCCAGCCGTTGCTCGACTTCTCCCAGCTCGACGTGCTTTTCCACCACCAGCCCGACCTGGATGCGGATTTCCTCGCGCGAACGGTTGAAGACGATCAAATTGGCCGAGCCGCACCCCAGGATTTTGGCCGCGCCTCGCAAAATGGATTCCAGGATTTCGTTCTGGGATATTCGCCGGTTTTCCATCATCATCAGCATTCTCCGAGATGTCCGTCCAAGGGGTAAGATTATAATGAGCGCCCATGGAACATACCAGGGTTCTCTTTCGTCACGGCTTCCGCCGCCATAAAGCCGCTTTTCACGGCGCTTTCCATGGTTCCCGGTAAGCCCGTGTCGATCCAATCGCCAGCCAGAAAAAGATTGGGTATCCCCGTTTCCGGCCGGGGCCGTTTTTCGGCCAATCCCGCCCGCGCGCGAAACGTCGCCCGGAAATCCCGAATCAGCATGTGACGCGCGACCTTCGCCCCCCGGGCTTCCGGAAAATACCGCCGTATTTCACCGATAACCGTTTCAAGGAAAGCCTCCCGTGGAAGCTCAATGTCATCGGCGGCGCTGATGACGACTGAAACCCGATATCCGCCGCCGGAACCGTTCGCCTGATGATTGAATATCCACTGCGCCTTCGTCCCTAGCAGTCCGGCGTATGGGTAGCGCAGCCAGGGGCGATCGTACCACAATTCAAGGGAAACAATCGGCGACGGTTCAAAGTCGGTTGTAATCCGTCCCAGCTTTGAGAGCGCCGGGGATGTTTTCAGAACCGGCTCCAACGCCCACGGCGGAAGCGCCAGGATCACGGCGTCGGCGCGAATAGTTCCCGCCTCCGCCGTCTGAACGCCAGCCGCTCCGCCATCCCGGAATTCCAGTCCCGTGACCCTGCAATTTGCAAGCATTCGCCCGTTTTTCCGGCGAATGCGATCGAGAGCCGGCTGAAGCAGCAGATCGTGAAGCGTTCCCGTTGGTAGTAGAGGCTGGGCGTCCGTTCGACGGGCGAAAAACCCCTTCGACAACACCACCGCCAGCAGTAACGCGGACGCTTCCGCCAGGGGCGTGTTGAGCGTCGCCAGCGCCAACGGTTCCCAGAAATCCCGGATAGCGGCCGGAGTCTGGTGATGCCGGCGAAGCCAGTCCAGCGCCGTTGTCCGGTCCAGTTTCACCGGTCGAAGGCGGGACTGGATCTTGGCCGCCAGCATCGGCCGCCCCAGGTTCAACCGGTCTTTCACGGACAATTGCGACAAATGGAACAGACCGGGGAGCGCATGCAAGGGGGCCGGCAGCCGCCCGATTCTGTATGGGCGCCGTTTCCCATCCTGGGTGACAAAGGGCGTTGCTTCGGTTACGGGAAGCAACTGGTTGCGAGTGCCGAGGCGATCTAGAAGTTTCAGTGTGTGGTGGTACGCTCCCAGCATCAGGTGCTGTCCCCAGTCGATGAACGTCTCCCCGTTCATCGCGGACACGCGCCGGATGCGGCCGCCGGGCGTTTTGTGGCGCTCCAGCAGCGTCACCTCATAGCCAGCTTCTGTCAGCAGGACGCTGGCGGTCAAGCCGGCCAGACCGGCGCCCACGATCGCAATGTGCTTCACAGCCAGTTGCTCGCCAGCACGGAAGGATGGAGGCGGTGCTTCAGGGCCACGACGATCTTTTCGCGCTTGCCGATCGAGATTCGATCCCGAAACACCATGAAGTCGCGTGCTTCCAATTGCCGGAACAACATCCAGTAAGTTTCGCGCAGGGCCTCGGCGAAGTAAAAGCGGTGACGTTGTTCGGGCTTCAGCGCGGCTTCGGCCATGCCGTAGAAATGCCGCGTGCGCGCCGCCTCGAATCGCAAGAGCCGTTTCACCGGCTCCGTCATCCGGCGTTGCAGCAGCTCGCCCTCCCGCACGCCGAATAGCTCCAGATCCTCCCGCGGCAGATAGATTCGCCCATTGGCCGCGTCTTCCCCCGCGTCGCGCAGGATGTTGGTCATTTGAACGGCCAGACCCGTGAGTTCGGCGTACAGATCGGCCTCGCCGTTTTTCGCGCCCAGGATGGACAGCACCACCATCCCTACCGCCGAGGCCACGCGGTAACAATATTCGTACAGATCCTCGAACGTCTCGAAGCGATTCCGCACAAGGTCCAGCTCCACCCCTTCGATAATCAGGTCGAGGTGGCGCTTCCGGATCGAGAAACGATCCTTCGCCCAGAGCAGGGCGTGGCCGATGGAATCGTGATCGGGGCATCCCGAATACACCGCATCGATCCGTCTTTTCCATGTTTCGATGGCCAGCCGCGCCTTTTCCGGATCGACCTCTCGGTCCACGTCGTCATCCACCTGTCTGCAAAAGGCGTAGAAGGCCGTCATGGCGTCCCGCTGCCGCTCGGGCAGAATCCGGAAAGCAAGAGCGAAGCTCGACCCGGAACGTTTGAGGATTTGCCGGCAGGTTTCTAGTGAATCCATCGCGACCGTTCCTCTCTGCCGGTCAAACGGGTCAGCCCGGCGCTCAGCCACGCATGCGCGATACGGCGTTTGCCCAAGACGGGACGTTCGCGAACGACTCGCGCGCCGAGATCCTTCACCATTCTCAGCACGGTCCGGCCGCCAAGCCAGACGCCCGCGAAATACAGGCTCCCGGGATAAGCGGCGTTCAAGATCAGGTTCCGGCCCGAACGGAAAAGCTCCCGCGTCCGCTGGGCCTCGAAAAGAATCAGGCTATGGACCGGTTCGGACACGACTCCGCCGAAAATGGCGCTATCCTTCACCTTGTAATGCTCCAGATCCTCCAGCGGCAGGTATAAGCGGTTTTTCTTCGCATCCACCGACACGTCCTGCCAAAAATTGGTCAACTGCAACGCCGTGCAAATCTGATCCGACCAACGCCGGTTGTCGTCGTCGTCGTCGTCGAGTATCCGCAGGACGATCCGTCCTACCGGGTTGGCGGAGCGTTGACAGTAATTCAGCAGGTCTCCGAAGGTTTCGTAACGTGTCGTCCGGCAATCCTGCATGAAGGCGTCGAGCAGATCGTGCAGCAAACGCGGCTCGATGGAAAAGCGCGCCATGGCCCAGCTCAACGCCACGAACACCGGATGGGCGGTTCCCTGATCGCCGCATCGATCCAGCTGCCGCCGCCAGCGATCCAGAAGCGCCTCGCCCACGCCGCGGAATTCGCGCTCGTCCGCAAAATCGTCGGCGATCCGGGCGAACGCATAAACGGCGGCCAGGGCGTCCCGCTGTTCTTTGTCGAACACTCGAAGGAACACGGGAAAATTCTCGTAATGCGAAAGCGCCAGGTTCATGCAGAAGCGGAAAGACGCATCCAAGCTCCAACACCCCGCATGAAATGGAGCGCGGCCTCCCCAGGGCGCGAATGCGGAAATCGGTTCCAACGCTTCTTTCGATTGCAGCAGGGTTGTATCCGACATTGGGGCGCCTCGATATCGTTGAACCTTTATAAATTCTCGGCAGGCATCCGATATGCAACCAAGATGCCATTTCGCAACGGATGGCTCCGGCTGTCCCTCTGTGCGTTCGCGAGCCTTCGAGGTTTGCGGATCAGGGCGGTTATCCAAATTTCATGCCCCGGATGCCGCCGAGCGTGTGCGGTTTCGCACATCGAGCGAGTCCAGTGGGTTGCCGCCCGCACACTCTGGATAGCACGAACCTCCCGACCCAAATGCCGAAACCCACGGATCAGAGATGAACGACGCAGCATGTCCTTCTCGCCGCTTGGCATGTCAATTGCAATTCAATGCTGTCCGTTCGGTGCCCTCCCAGATCGGAGATGAGGCGATGGGATATCCCCCTATTCTGCTCGAATATAAAAATCGCATTGACGAGGCGCTGAAGCAAAACCTCTCGCGACTCGAAGGACCGTCGCGCTTGAAGGAGGCGATGGCCTATTCCCTCATGACCGGCGGCAAACGCCTGAAGTCCGTCCTGCTTTTGATCGTGCGAGACCTGTTCCCGGCGGGTGGCCCGGATCCCATGCCCGCCGCCTGCGCGTTCGAATACATTCATACCTACTCGTTGATTCATGACGACCTCCCCGCGATGGACAACGACGATTTTCGACGCGGCCAACCGTCGAACCACAAGAAATTCGGAGAAGCGATGGCGATCCTCGCGGGGGACGCCTTGCTTGCCGAGGCCTTCGTGCTGACGGCCGGATCGCTCCGAGACGGGCAGGCCGAGTTGGGTGCGCGCGTCCTCTTTGAAATGGCGCAGGCCGCCGGCGCGGCAGGCATGGTCGGCGGGCAGGCGCTGGACACGCTGGATACCGGGCGCCGGGTCTCCCGGGATGAGTTGCAGTACATCCATCGAATGAAAACCGGGGCGCTGTTTCGCGCCGCGATCCGCTGCGGCGCGATTCTGGGCCGCGCCGGCGAAAGCGAACTCAGCGCGCTTACGGCCTACGCCGAACAGCTCGGCCTGGCCTTCCAGGTTGCGGATGACATCCTTGACGAGACGGCCTCGACGGATGAATTGGGCAAGACCGCCGGCAAGGACCGCGACCAAAACAAGAACACCTATGTCGCGCTGCTGGGACTTGAGGAGAGCCGCGTCTTCGCGCATACGTTGGTTCGCGACGCCGTCCGGGCGCTTGACCCGTTCGGCGAGGCGGCCCATCCGCTCCGCGAACTCGCGGCGTTCGTGGTGGAGCGATCAAATTAGTATCCCGAGATCAATTATCGTTCGTTCGCCCGACAACGAGGAAGTTTGATGCAACAGACCTTAAAAGACCTTCGCGAAGAACTGCATTACATCAATCACGCCATTCTCAAGCTGCTCAACCGCCGAGCCAAGGTTGTCATGGGCGTGCTGGAGGTCAAACAACGGGAGAATATTCCGCTCCATGTCCCGCAGCGAGAGATGGAGATGTTGCAGGATCTGATCGACCACAACACCGGTCCGTTTCCGGACGACAGCGTCCGCCACCTGTTCAAGGAGATCTTTCAGGCGTCCGTGGCGTTGATGGAGGATCGCAAAGCGGGCGCCTTGCGGGTCAGCCGCGCCTTTCGCCAGCAAGATCTGGAAATACCGGTCGGCGACCTGGTCATCGGGCAAGAGTCAACGATCATCGCCGGTCCCTGCGCCGTGGAGAGCGAGGAGCAGATGGACATGGTAGCCCGGGGGCTGGCGAGAATGGGCATCCGGTTTCTTCGGGGCGGCGCGTACAAGCCGCGCTCGTCGCCTTATTCTTTCCAGGGGCTCGGCGAGGACGGTTTGAAGCTGCTGAAAGCCGCGGCCGACCGCTACGGCATGAAAACCGTCACGGAGGTCATGGACACCCGGATGGTGGACATGGTCAGGGATTACGCCGATATTCTCCAGATCGGCACCCGCAACATGTACAACTACGAACTGCTGCGGGAAGTCGGCCGCACGCGAAAGCCCGTTCTGCTCAAGCGCGGCTTCTCCGCCACCATCGACGAGTTCCTCTCCGCGGCGGAGTATATCCTCATGGAGGGCAACGACAAGGTGATTCTGTGCGAGCGCGGCATCCGCACCTTCGAGCGGCAGACGCGCAACACGCTGGACATCTCGGCCATCCCGATTCTGCGCCGGATGAGCTACCTGCCCGTTCTCGTGGATGTAAGCCACGCCGCCGGGCGAAAGGACATTCTTCCGTCCCTGGCGCGCGCATCCTTGGCGGCCGGCGCGTCCGGACTTATGGTGGAGGTCCATCCCTTCCCGGCCGTGGCTCGTTCGGACAGTCAGCAGCAGCTTGACTTGGACGAGTTCGCCGCGTTTTTGGACGCGATCGGCTACGCCTTCCCCAAATTCCAGGTGATTCAGGACGAGACACCCGTCGCGACGGAAGCCGCTGGGTTCCGCTGACGGCGCTTCGACCTAATGACCAGCCAACCCAAACCGAGGAACAACGACATGAAATTTTCGGTGGCATGCAATTTCGACGAGGCCCTGATTGAAGGCTTGAAGCCGTACACGGTGTATGAAGTTTATGGCAAGCTGACTTCCGATTATTTCGGGGGCGGCCGTCCGTCCTTCTACCTTCCCGAAGTGGACCGGGGGCGGCTCGAACGTTTCGTGCAGCTTGCGCACGGGCAGGGCATCGAGTTCAACTATCTGCTCAACGCCTCGGCCATGGGCAATATGGAATACACGCGGGAAGGCCAGCGCCAGATGGAAGCCATGCTGGAATGGCTAGACGGCGTCGGCGTGGACTCCGTCACCGTGGCGAGCATCTATTTCCTGCGGCTGGTCAAGCGGCGCTATCCGCGCCTCAAGGTACGGGTCAGTTCGCACCGCTACACGGACAATCCGCGAAAAGTCCGCTTCTGGGTGGACAACGGCGCGGACTACATCGTCGTCTCGGAGGTCAACATCCACCGCGAGTTCAAGGTGCTGGAAGCCATGCAGACGGCGGCGCAGGGCGTGGAATTGCAGCTCATCGTCAACAACTGGTGCCGCCAGGATTGCGCCATCGCCGGCAATCACGCCGTGTCGCTTTCCGCCGCTTCCCAGCAGAACGGGAAAGGATTTCCGCTCGACTACTGCTCCATCGTCTGCAACAACATCCGCCTGAACGAACCGGTCAACTATCTGCGCGCCAATTGGATACGGCCGGAAGACCTTCATCTTTACGAGGATCTCGGCTATCACAACTTCAAGATCGTCGAGCGCAACACGCCCACGCAGATCCTTCTGGAGCGCGTCAAGGCTTACTCCGAGCAGCGCTACGACGGGAATCTGCTGGACCTCGTGCAGAACTACGCCTACCCTTTGAAAAAAATGGGCGAGAAAGGCCGGGACGCCTATTCCTACCGGCGGCTGCTGAAATATTTCCTCAAGCCCAAGGCCGTCAACCTCGCCAAGTTCACCAAGGTCATCGACTTCGGCAAAACGGCCAGCGTGCTCTATCCGCTCGTCGGCCCCAACCCCGTCCAGATCGACAACCGCGATCTGGATGGATTCCTGGATTACTTTCTGGAGCATAGTTGCCAGAACCGCGACTGCGAATCCTGTCGCTACTGCCACAAATGGGCGGAACGCACCGTCAAAATCGATCCGCAGTGGCGCGAACGGATGGGCGCCATCTATGACGACCTGCTGGGCGAAATCGACTCCGGCTCGTTCTGGGACCCCTACATCAAAACCGCGCGGGAGATGGCGGGCAAACTGATCAGCCGCGTCGCCGGTTAGGCGTCATGTCCGATCTCTACGACCTTATCGTCGTCGGAGCGGGGCCGTCCGGCGCGTCCGCGGCCCGCGAAGCGCGCCGGCTCGGCCTGCGAAAAATTCTCGTGATCGAGCGGCAGGCGTGGCCGAGGGCCAAGACCTGCGGCGGCGGGCTTTCTCCCCGAGCGCGGAAGCTGCTGAAGGAAAACGGCCTGTGGGACCGGGTCGCACCGGAAAGCTATTCCATCCAAGGTCTGCGGCTGGTGAGCCCGAACGGGAACGAGGTGCTGCTCAAGGGGGCGGATACGGCCTCCGTGCTGAACCGCCGGCGTTTCGACGCGATCCTGATGCAGGCGGCTTGCGAAGCCGGGGCGGAGTTCCGGCCCGAAACGCAGGTGGGCGCGCTTCTGGAAGAAAACGGTCGAGTGGCGGGCGTCAAAACCGCCGACGCGGAAATCGAAGCCCGCTGGGTCGTGGCCGCCGACGGCGCGCGCGCCTGTTTCGGTTCCGACATCCGGCCGAGGGCGTACCTGCATACGATGATGGGCTGGTATGAGGGCGTACCTTTCACGCCGAACGTTCTGGAAATGATTTACGACATGGAGTTGGGAGGCCATTACGGCTGGCTGTTTCCGGAATCCGAGCGGCGGGTGAATATCGGGATCTGCATGGAGAAAACAAGCCTCGATGGAAAGTCGATCCGCGACGTATTCGAGCGGTTCCTGGATAAGTATTACGCCGCGCGGCTGGCCGGCGCCCAACAGCTCGGCGTCTGGAAAGGCTATCCTATTTCGTACTCCGTCGAGGTCGAGCATCATGCGCCGCCCGGTTTGCTGCTCGTCGGCGAAGCCGCCCGTCTCGCCAACCCGGCGACGGGCGAAGGCATCTCCTACGCCATGCTCAGCGGCCAACTGGCTGCCCGCCATATCGCAGAAGGAGACCGACGAGGCTTGGATCGGCCGTGGGTCGCCGACCAATATGCGGCGGCGATCCGGAAAGCGACGGCGCGAAACTTCAAAGCCGCGCATTTTTTCCGCCGCCACGGAACCAGGCCGCTGAACCTGATCACGAGTTTCGGCAGCAACCGGATGGCGAAAAACCTGGCCGGCGAAACACTCGCCCATCTGTAAGGCATCCATGGAAATACAGCGTCAGCATCAGCATGATTTCAAGGCGGATCTGGAAACCGCCATCCGGAAGGGTCTCCGCCATTCGATTTCCCTTCAAGGGGAGGACGGCGCCTGGCGGAGCCGGTATGGCGGACCGGGTTTTCTGACGCCGATGTACGTCCTTGGATTGTACGTAGCTGGAAAGCAGCCGTCCGACTCCGTAAGAGGTGGAATCGTTCGTTACCTGTCGAGCGTGCAAAACCGCGACGGCAGCCTCGGGCTTCACGAGGAGGGCGAGGGCTGCATGTTCACTACCGTGCTCGGCTACCTGTCCCTGCGTCTGTTGGGAGTTCCCAAAGACGAGCCGGCCGCGACGGCGATGCGGGATTGGATACTCGCCAACGGCACGGCGCTTGGCGCGGCAAGCTGGGGAAAGTTCTGGCTGTCCCTGCTGAATCTCTATCCGCACGAGGGACTGAATCCCATCCTGCCGGAACTGTGGCTGCTGCCATATTCCGCGCCGTTCCATCCCGGGCGCATGTGGTGCCATTCCAGGCAGGTCTACCTGCCGATGGCCTATCTCTATGCGATTCGCGCGGCGACGCCCGAAAACGACCTGATTCGCGATCTGCGCCGGGAAATCTACGATCGGCCGTACGACGCGATTCCATTTGCCGATCACCGGGACACCGTCGCTCCCTGCGACAATCTCATCCCCGTCACCCCGTCGCTGAAAGTCGCCAATCGGCTTTTGCTGAGCTATGAGAGGAAACATGCCCCGTCGTTGCGAAAGCGGGCTCTGGCCGAGATTCTTCGCCATATCGACTATGAAGACCGGGCGACGGACTTCATCGACATAGGACCCGTCAACAGCATCCTGAACGCAATCGTGCGGCGCTTCCAGGCCCCGGGTTCCGACGAAGAGAAACGCAGTTTCGAACGCTTGAACGACTATCTGTGCGAAACCGAACAAGGCGTGCACTTCAACGGCTACAACTCCACGGCTTTGTGGGACACGACGTTTTTCGTCCATGCCATGCTGGCGAGCGGGCAGACGGACGTTTGCCGTGAGGCTTTGAGCAAAGCCCACGCTTTTATCGACGACAACCAGATTCGCGAGGATCCGCCGGACCGCGAGCGTCACTATCGGCACGCCTCGATAGGCGGCTGGCCTTTCAGCGACCGAGAGCACGGATGGCCGATCTCGGATTGCACCGCCGAGGGTCTCCGCTGCGCGTTCGCCCTTCAGAATTTGGTGGACGCCCCGATCCCCGAGTCCCGGCTTGAAGAGAGCGTCCGGTTAATCCTGTCCTTGCAGAACGGCGACGGCGGCTGGGCCAGCTACGAACGTCGGCGCGGTTCCGACTGGCTGGAGCGGTTCAATCCGTCGCAGGTCTTCGCCGATATCATGGTCGAGCACTCCTATGTCGAGTGTTCCGCCGCCTGTGTTCAGGCTCTCGTCAAGGCGAAGGGGCGCTTCGGCGGCGGGCTGGGCCGCGAAATAGATCAGGCCATTTCGCGGGGCGCGGCCTTCATCAAGCGCAAACAGCGGCCGGACGGAAGCTGGTACGGTTCCTGGGCCATCTGTTTCACCTACGCCACCTGGTTTGCGGTCTCCGGGCTCGTGGCGGCCGGCCGGCCGGCGAACGCGCCTGAAATCCGCAAGGCGGCCGGGTTCCTCATCCAGCGCCAGAATCGGGACGGCGGTTGGGGAGAGCATTACCGCAATTGCCTGGAAGAAAGATGGATTCCGGGGCAGAAAAGCCATTCCGTGCAGACCGCCTGGGCGCTGATGACGCTGGTGAACGCCGGTTTGGCGCATACCGAAGCGGCTCGCCGGGCGGCTCGTTTTCTCGTTGAGCGTCAATTGGAAACCGGCGACTGGCCCCGCGAGGCCCTGACCGGAATGTTCAACAAGAGCACCGCAATCGATTATGACAACTACCGCCGCGCCTTCCCCGTCATGGCTTTGTCGCTGGTCCGCAACGGTTGCGACTGATTGGCCGGTATCCCAATCCCAAGCTTGTTACCGCGCCGCCACGATGTACGGGCGGCCGGTCCTCGGGGTCTGCAACAATCGCAGGCAGGTCTCGGTTTGGTTAGGCACGCAGTAAAGCCGACGGTTGTCCTCGATGCCGAGAAAAGCGGAACAGGAAGGACAATGCCCCTTGCGGCAGCTTAAATTCTGGTAGAAGGAATCGTTGCACGCCATCTCTTCCGCCGCTTTGCGGAAGCGGAGGTAGTCATGGTGGCTGAGCGCAACCCGGTCCGCCAGCGCACGTTCCAGGCCGATTTTTCCGCGACACGCCTCAGCCTCCGGACCCACGACGCCGCTGAAGTATTCGCCGCAGCAGCCGCTCCCGTAGGAGAAAAGGCCGACTCGCCTGCCAATCGCGCGAACGCCCTCCGTTTCAAGCAGATCGGCCAGCGAAAGATACAACGAGCCGGAATACAGGTTGCCGGTGCGGCTGTTGGCGGTCAGGTAGGGTCGGGTGCGGACGTCGAACTGGCGCAGAAGCTCGTCCACGGAACGACCCGCGCCATCGCCGGCTTCCATTTCGCAGAGCCGCTTATAGGCCTTGGACGCCATCTTGGGAAATGGCACGTGAAACAGCATGCAATCGAAATCGTCCCACTTCAGCCCGGAATTCCCGCAGTAGGCGAGGAACGTGGATTCGAGCGTCGTCAGATAGCTTTCGATCGATAGTTCGCCCTGGACGAGGGCCGTCGCCCGGTAGTGCGGCCGCCAGAAATCCATGACCTCCTTGGTGTAGAAGGCTTCCGGAAATTCATCGAAGATCAGCAGGCCGGGCTGATCGCTCACCAGCAGGGCCACGGCTCCGGCCCCCTGGGTCGGTTCGCCCGGCGAACCTATCTCGTAGCGGGCAATGTCGCTGGCGATCACCAGCGCCTTGCGCCCGCGGCTCGCGCCGCCGCACCAGGCCCGGGCGAACTTCAAGGCGGCCGTGGCGCTGTAGCAGGCATGTTTGGTATCGAACGTGCGGCAGTTGGACGGCAGTCCCAAGAGGCCGTGAACGTAGGCGGCGATCGGCTTGGCGGCATCGACGCCCGTTTCCGACCCGACGATCAGCATGCCGATGTCATCGGGGTCCACCCCGTAATTCCGGATCAGAGCCAAGGCCGCCTCATGGGCCATGGTCACGGAGTCTTCGTGGGGGGCGGGCGCCGAGAACTGCTGGACGCCGATCCCGACCTTGTATTTCAACGGATCCGTTCCGTTGGCCCGCGCCAAATCTTCCGTGTCGAGATAATAGCGCGGTATGTAAACTGAAATCGCCTCAAGACCAACCGGCATGAGCTTCTCCAATGGCTGTGGATGCGCGTATAGCGAATTCTTTCGCAGGCGGAACCATAGGCAATTGACGTGCCATTTTCGTCAAGTATCGATTTCCGATGGTTTTCACGGCGACGATCGTCAATCAGCCGCGTTTTCTCGGTTGGCGCTGGATTCCGGGTGGACCGGAAAGAATGGGCGGATGCTCCGATGGGCGACGAGAGTGCATTATTGAACGGAATCGGCGTCCGGGTTTCGGAATCGCACGGTTCGACTCATGCCGGCATTTTTCCGATGGAGTCGAAAGGAAGCCTTCTCGGAGCCCTATTTTTGGAGATGGCGGCTGCGCTGGTGGAGGCGCATGTGGCCCTTCTGAATGCCCTCGGTCGAAAGGGCGCGCAACGAGGCCAGATTGGTCGCCAGCCCCGCCGTCGCCGCGAGGATGGCCAGATCGCGGGCCGTCTTGACGCCCATGATTTCGAGCGCCAGCCGGGCGGCGGGGTGAGCCCGTGTCGCTCCGCCGACCACGCCCACGGCCATCGGCATTTCCAGTCGCCCGGTCAACCGCCCCTCGGCGTTTTTTCGGAAAACGGAGAGCGGTTTGTACCGCCCGCTTTTCGCGGCGTAGGCATGAGCGCCAGCCTCCACGGCGCGCCAGTCGTTGCCCGTGGCGACCAGAACGGGATCAACGCCATTCATGATGCCCTTGTTGTGCGTGGCGGCGCGATAGGGGTCCAGTTCGGCGAACCGCGAGGCGCTGACAACGCCGTCCACAACCTGTTCGGCCGGATAGCCTTTCAGCGCCAGCGCCTCGGCGGGGCATTCGAAGGAAACCCTGACCAAGCGGCGATCCGCCAGGTTTGTCAGAATCCGCAGACCATAAACGCCCCCCGTCAGTTTTTCAATTTCCGGAGCGATGGCTTCGCCCATCGTGTTGACGGCGTTCGCACCCATGGCGTCCCGAACATCGACAAGAAGGTGAACCACCAGGAAATTTTCGTCGGTTTCAGGGTCGCGCATCTCGCGGGCTTCCAGATCGCGGGGGCCGCCGCCGTTGCGCGCCAGGGCCTCGTCCTGCTTCCCCGCGATATCGAGAAGCCTGGCCTTGTTCTCCAGAATGGCTTCCCTGGCCTTGGCAAGGTCGTCGCAGAAAAGCTGGATCTGACAGATCATGATGGGATCGTCGGCTTCGGCCCTGAAGCCGCCGCCTTCGCGGACCATCCGCGCCGCGTTGGAACAAGCCGCCACGACGGACGGCTCCTCCACGACCATCGGAATCCAGACGTCGCGGCCGTCGATCGTGAAATTGGGTGCGACGGAGAAAGGCAAGGCGTACCGCCCGCAGACGTTTTCCACCAGCGCGTCCGCCGCGGCGGCGTCCAGTCCGCCCCCCTCGAACAGAGACCGAAGGTCATTCGGGTCTGCGTCCAGCCATTCGGCCAACTCTTTCACTCGCTCCGAAGGCGTCAGCTTATTCCATCCCGAACGTCTGGAACTGCGCGTCGCATCAGTCATGGGAGTTGTCCTCCAGGTCCTCTTGCCGGAACCGAATGAACGCCGATGGGGTCGCTATCCAGTCCGATGATCGTTCCGCCCGCCTTGGGCAGCTCGCGTTTGAACGCTTGAACGCCCGCGCCGGCTGGGAAGAAGGCCAGCATCATGTCCCCGCCTCCCGCGCCGGACGGTTTGGCGCTCCCGCCGCAGGATTCTGCGATCTCGGAAATGCGTGTCATGACCGGGGTCACGATATCGACGCCTGCCGCCCGACCGAGGTCGCGCATCCATTCCCCGTATCGCCTTGCCGCCAGGCGCCACCTTGCGGCGTCCGCCTTGTCTTTCGTGACGCCTTCGACCTCGGCCGCCATTGCCGCGACAATGCGGTCGAAGGCTTCACCCGAGTTTTTTTTGAACGTTTGAACCGCTCGCAGCAACTCCGGTGTTGAAGCGGAACCTCCCGTCCACGCGGCCAGAATTATCAGATCGGGAGGCAGGGAAAGATTGAAAAACGCCGGCGCTTCATTCGCGACGGAAGGCTCCATGCAGACGATGCCCCCGAAAACGGCGGCGGCGACGTCGATGCCGCTGCCGCTGCTGCCCTGAAAGCGATTGTGCGCCTCATGCGCGACCTGCCAGATTTTCCGGCGGATAATCTCGTTGGAGATGTCCAGACCGGAGGCCGAGAAGACCGACGCCACGGAGGCGGCTGTCACGGCGGCGCTGCTTCCGAGGCCAAGCTTGATCCCGGCCTGGGAAAACGAGGACGAATCCGCCCGCCATATCGACGCATCCAGCGAAACGCCAAGCTGGGCGGCCGCCTCGCGTCGGGCGAAGGACACAAGATCGTCTCCCGCCGTTTCTGGCGACGCCTCCGCGCGAGACAATGTCACATGGCGATCGACCGCCATGACAACGCCCGGATATCCGAAGGCCACGGCGTATTCGCCGAGCAGCACAAGCTTTCCCGGGGCGCGAAATTCCGTGAACGATCTTTGGGTCATGAAACGATCTCGGCGCCCGGCCCCGGACGCTCGATGAAGACGGCGCGCACGTTTTCGATCCGTCGCAATTCGTCCGTCAGCGCTTCGGCGGATTGGGGTTCGCAGAGAACTTTCACATGCGGGCCGGCGTCGATCGTAACGTAGCCTTCAAGCCCTTGCTCCCTCAGATCCCAAACTTTGCGCATCACGGCCAGCGTCGCCGGGTTCCAGTAAACGAGCGGCGGGTTGGCGCTCATCATGACGGCATGCATGGAAAAACAGGAAGACTCGGTGAGGCTTCCGAGTTCGGCGAAATTCCCGGCGGCCACGGCGTCCCTAGCCTTCCGAAGCAGCTCGGTGTTGTGGAGCGCCCAATCGCGGAAATACGGCGACGAGCGGCGCGTGCGCTCCATGCCCTCCGTGGAGCCGACCTTCTTGGGTTCGTCCGTCGTCACCGCCACGATCATCCGAAGCTCCCACTCATCCGGGCGGCGGAGTTGGCTGAGACGGTAAGCGTCGCTTCCCGGGCTCTCCGGGGCATACATCACAAGCCCGCCCAGAAGGCTGCGCGGCGCGGAGCCGGAGCCCCGCCGGGCGAGTTCGGAGAGTTCCCGAAGCTCCAGCGTCAGCCCGAACGCGCGGGCGGCGGCCAGCGCCAACGCCGCGAATCCCGAAGCCGAGGACGCCAGCCCGGAGGCGGTCGGAAAATTATTTTCGCTCTCCACGCGGACAAACCCGGAAACCCCAAAATCGGCGCGGATCCGGTCGAGCAGGCGGACAATCCGTTCAGCTTCCCCGGATGCGGCGGACCTGCTGTTTAGAAGGATTTCATCCCTTTTCAGCGAGCTGTCCGGCGTGATCGTCGTTCGCGTATGAAAATGGTCCAGGGTCATGGACAGGCTTCCCGTAACCGGAAGATTCGCTGCCCGATCCTGCTTGCCCCAGTATTTGATCAAGGCGATGTTCGGTCTCGCGATGGCGGTGATGCTGCTCATGTCCGTTTTAGTCCTCTGTTTTTTGAAAAAGCCACGCTTCGAAGCCCGCACGAGACCAGGCCTTCAGGATGGCGTCGCCGTTTTCTCCCGCCAAGGCAATGACGCAGCCCCCGCCCCCCGCGCCTGTCAGCTTGGCGCCGGGCGACCCCGCCTGACGCGCGAGATCAACCATCATATCAATCTCCGGCGCGCTCACTCCCAGCGCTGTCAGCAATTGTTGGTTTTCATTCATGGCCGCGCCAAGCGCGTTCAGATCCCGCCTTTTCAGGGCATCCAGCCCTAGCATGACGCAGCGCTCAATAGCGTCGAAGAGAAACGTCGTTCCCGCCGGATCGTTTTCATGCCGCCGGCGAACCCCATCCACCATGGCGAGCGTCTCCCGAGGCACGCCGCTGTGACCGATAACCAGCGACGGGACGGGAAAAGGCAAGGCCAGGGCTTGCTCGGTGACCGGCTCGAAACGCGAGAGGTGCTCATCACTGCTTGCAATCCAGCCGTTGCGTCGGAACAGGCACAGGCCGCCGAACGAGGCCACGGTGTCGTCAAGCCCGGAGGGCTGCCCGTGAAAGACCTTTTCAAGTTCGAACGCGAGCCGCCGGATTTCGCCGGATTCGAGCGGCGCTCCACGAACCGTCAGCAAAGCTTTCGTCGCCACGACGGCCAGCGCCGCCGAGCTGCCGAGACCAGCGCCCAAGGGCAGATTCGCGGAAATCTCCAGGTCGAATCCTTTCCCGGAACCGGCTACGAGCGTTTTCAGTTTCCGCAACGCCTGGCCGATTTTCGACGCGGAGGAATCGCTTTCTTGCAGGTTCCAGGCTGGGACGTGAAGCTCGAGGCGTCCGTCGGTCGGTTCCATCGTGCCGACCGTCAAACCGTTGGGCAGGCCGACGGCCAGGGCGGGACGGTTGTAAACAACCGCATGCTCTCCTAGTAGAATGGCCTTTCCGAAGGCTGAGAGGAGCGAAAACAAGAGTCACGCTTTCCGTTGCACGGTCCACTCCAGCAGTGGGCCCGTGATGATACGGGGAGTTTTTCGCAGGTCGGTAAGGTTCCGGCTGCCCGTCAGCACCATCGCGGCTCGAATACCGGCGAGGATCGAATCCAGAGCGGTTTTCACGCCAGACTCGCCGGCGTTGAAATAGGCTTGAATAATCGGGCTGGCCGTGCCGGCCATTTTTGCTCCCAAGGCAATGGCGCGTGCGGCGTCCAACCCTGTTCGGATGCCGCCGCTGCCGACGAGTTCAAGACCGGAATCGGCCAGGTCGGAAATGGCGGCGGCGGTGGGAACGCCCCAGTCCCAGAAGGCCGCCAAATCCGGGTTGGCTTCGCCCTCTCTGCGCTTGACTTCCACGCCGACCCAGGACGTGCCGCCCAAGCCCGAGACGTCGAGGTATTTCACGCCCCGCTCCTTCAACTGCAGCCCCGTCTCTCGGGAAATACCGGCGCCGGTCTCTTTTACGATGACGGGAACATCCAATTGCTCCACCAGATTGGCGATGGCGTCGAGGACACCTGAAAAATCACGGTCGCCCTCCGGCTGCATCAGTTCCTGAGAGGGGTTAAGGTGGATGCAGAGCGCGCTGGCCTCGACGTCCTTGAGCATGGCTTTTATTTTATTCACCGGCGTTGAAACCGCTTGCACGCCGCCCAGGTTGCCTACCAGAAAAACATCGGGCGCGACATCGCGTACTGTGTAAGTGTCCGCCAGTTTCGGGTTTTCCAGCATGGCCCGCTGACTGCCCAGACCGAAAGCAAGGCCGAATTTCTCCGCCGCTTTGGCGATGGCGCGATTGATGTCCCTGGCTTCATCCGTCCCACCGGTCATGCCGGTAATGAAAAGCGGCGCTTCGAATTTATGCCCGGCAAAGACCGTTGACAGGTCCACGGAGGCGGCATTCAGTTCCGGCAGCGCGCAGTGGATCAAGCGAACGTGTTCCAGCCAGGTCGTGGCCGATCGCGCCGAGACGCCGCCGGTGCGGAACGGTTCGAGATGATCGCGCTTCCGTTTTTGTGTAACATCGCCTCTGGAAGACATGCCGCTGTTCCCTTTAGTGTTGGGGACATCGCCTATTCAAGCACACGATCTTTATGCAAACAAAATGCCAATTCCCCGGCTTTACGTGGCTTGCTCGACCGTGATCTTAATATAAATGATCCAACGGGTTATTGAAAATCCCATTCCATAGTAGGGTTAAAGCCGTGGTCAACTTGGATCATGAGGTCCGCCATGCAACCCAATCCTGAAATCCTCCTCGAAAAAGCAGGCATCACGCTCCCCGAAAGTACCTGCCTCCTGAAATCATGGCGTTCACCGTGACCAAACCGATGTTCGAGCAGCTATGCTCGCTCGACGAAAACAGTTTTCTCTACAAGCCGTTCTGGCAGGATTTACAGAAAGCCAGGGACCGCTAGGGAAGAGGATCGGCAGCACCACGACAATCCGCAGGTCAAGAGGCTGGCCGAATGGGTGATCGGTCTCTTGCCCCAATTTGCCCCGGGCAAAGAAAAAGGGCTTAAGCGATCCGCCTAAGCCCTTGATCTTTCTGGTCGGCGTGAGTGGATTTGAACCACCGACTTCTTGGTCCCGAACACAGACGACGGTGGTCGGAAACCCTGGTCCATTAGTCCCGAAATTCCGGACTTTCGCCGTAAAATCAAACTCTTGTCGGGTATAATAGCGACCTGCGGATTTCATCCGATCACCTCCCCAATCGCCCTTTTTCTACCGGTTTCCGAGCAAGTTTGTCACCCGTTGTCACCGGAATCGGAAGGCTTCGGATTCCATGCAGCGGCAGTTCTATCGGAAAGGTTCCTCTGTTCAGCTAAGCATTCCAGTTTTACCAGGGCAATGAATCCTGGGCGACGTGACACTGCTGGCAGCTGACGCGCTGCGGGTGGGGCGTGCGCAGTCCTGCCTTGCCGCCCGGCCCGTGGCAGCCCAGGCAGTTTGAACGCATCCAGCTCGGATGCGGGATCACCGGCGGCGCGCCGATCCAGGCTCGCGACCCGCGGCCATAGGCCGTAAACCCCTCGAACCCGTTCGCTACGGTCGCCGGAGAGGCCGCTGGGATCGACCGCGAGGCGGGGACGTGGCATTGGATGCAATTGCCCAGCAGGCGATGACTCATCATCGGGGCGGTTTTGCCATTGACGACCATTCCCGTCTGGTGACAGGCGACGCAGGCGCCCGTGGCCCGCTCGTCCACCGGGTGCGGAATCACCGGCGGCGCGCCGTCGTAAGCCCGGCGTTCCGCCCGGAGCAGCAGCGCGCGAAGCCGTTCCTCCGGCGTGGCGACGGTTTGCGGTGCGGTCGTCGGCAAAGCCGCCGCAAGACTCGCCAGCTCCACGCCGGCGTCCGGACGATAGCGCCGGTTGCGCAGCTCCGCGTAAGTCTGGGCGGGGTGCGCCGAAATGTCCTCGGCGACGCGGGGCGGCTGAGGATCGAAAGCGGGAGAGCGGGCCGGCCGCGTGCCGGCGAAGAGGCCGACCAGCGCCAGGGCTACGGCGACGGCCAGCAGGACGTTGACCCAGCGCCCGCGCGGGACGGTCCGGTTGTCAGACATCGCCTCCATCGTCCGTCTCCGCCTCCTAGACGCCGAGCCGTTCGAGCTTCACGGCGCACTTCTTGTAATCCGGCTGCTTGGAAAACGGATCGTAGGCTTCCAGGGTGACGAGATTGACAAGCTTCGTTTCGTCGAAGAAGGGCACGAACAGAGAGCCTTCCGGCGGCGCGCCCCGCCCCTCGATCCACACCGGGAAATCCACCTGCCCGCGCCGCGAACTGATGCGCACCCGGTCGCCGTTGGCGAGACCCAGGCGCGCGGCGTCGGCCGGATGAACCTCGACATAGGCGGAGGGCATCGCGCGGGCGAGTTGCGGCACCCGCCGCGTCATCGTCCCCGTGTGCCAGTGCTCCAGCACGCGGCCGGTGCAGAGCCAGAAGGGATACTCGGCGTCGGGCATCTCCGGCGGATCTTCGTAGGGCCGAAACCAGATCTGGGCTCGGTCGTCCTTCGTCACCGAATGATAGAACTGGATCCCGCGCCCCTTGGCCACGTAAGGATCGTCGAATTCGGAGAAGCGGTAACGGGTTTCGCGCCACGTCCCGTCCGGCTGCTGCACGACCGGCCAGCGCAGCCCGCGCGCCTTGACGTATTCCTGGTAAGGGGCCAGATCCTTGTGCTTGTGGCGTGAAAACTTGCGGTACTCCTCGAATAGCTGCTCGTCCACGTTGATGTCGTAATAACGCGCAAACTCCCAGATGGGAACCTCCCGACCGGATGCGTCGCGCATGGCGAAGAGAAAACGGCCGTCCTTGTCCTTCATGCCCGGATGTCCGAGATCGTAAAGCTTCCGCGCCACGGCGATGGTCTGCCAGCAGTCGTCGCGCGCCTCTCCGGGCGGCGGCGCCTGCCTGAACCACTGCTGCGTGCGGCGCTCGGAGTTGCCGAACATGCCGTTCTTCTCCACCCACATCGCCGAGGGCAGCACCAAGTCGGCCAGCTCCGTGGTGGCGGTGGGGTAGACGTCGGAGACAATCAGGAACTTGTCTTCCAGGTCCGCTTTCTTGCGGAACAGCTTGTTGAGGTTCGGCAGGGTCTGGCCGGGGTTGGTGACCTGCACCCAGATGGTGTGGATGTCGCCGCCCTGCGCCGTGGGGGTGCAGAATTTCTCCCACATCTGGACGGTGTGATAGCCCGGCGTGGGGTTGATCCGCCCCGCCGGCAAGTTCCAGAACTTCTCGGCCATCTCGCGGTGCTCGGGCTTGGCCACCAGGCCGCCGCCCGGCAGGGCGTGGGCCAGCGTGCCGACTTCGCGCACCGTGCCGCAGGCGGAAGGCTGACCGGTCAGGCTGGTCGGGGCGTCGCCGGGCTTGCCGAAGTGGCCGGAAAGCAGATGGATGGAATGCACCAGCGAGTTGATCGCCGTGCCGCGCGTGTGCTGGTTCATTCCCATGCACCACAGGCTGGTGATCTTCACGTCGCGGCGTCCGAAGAGATCCGCCAGCATACGGATGTCGCGCTCCGGCACGCCGGATAGCTTCGCCACGTATTCGGGCGTATAGGGCGCGAGGCCGGCTTTGTATTCGTCGAAGGTGATCGCCTTGCCGTTCAGGTCCGGCGGGTTCGAGTCGGCGCGGAAGGCGCAGTATTTTTCCACGAAGTCGCGATCGTAGGTCCCGTTCGCCAGCAACAGGTGAGCGATGCCGTTGGCGATCGCCAGATCGGTGTGCGGGCGGAACTGGAGGTAATGCTGGGCCTGCATCGTCGTGCGCGTGCGGCGCGTGCCGATGTCGATGAGCTGAACCGGCTTGCCCTGTGCGCGCCGGTCGATGAAGCGCGAGAAGAGGACGGGGTGCATCTCGGCCGGGTTGTTGCCCCAGGTGATGACCACGTCGCACTCGTCCAGATCCTGGTAGCAGCCGGCGGGTTCGTCCACGCCGTAGACGCACAAGAAACCCGTCACCGCCGAAGACATGCACAGTCGCGCGTTCGGGTCGATATGGTTGTTGGACAGCCCGCCCTTCATGAATTTCTGGGCGGCGTAGCCTTCCGGAATCGTCCACTGCCCGCTGCCGTAGAAGGCGAAGCCCTTGGGGTCTTTCAGTACGCGCCGCGCGACGATGTCGATAGCTTCGTCCCAGGAAACGGGCGTCAGCGTTCCGCCTTTGCGCAGCAAGGGCCGTGTAAGGCGGTCTTGGCCGTAGAGCGCCAGCGCCACGTGGTAGCCTTTCACGCACAGCAACCCCTTGTTCACGTCCGCCTCACGGTCGCCGGCGATGGCCACGACGCGGCCGTTCTTGACGCCCGCCATGACGTGGCAGCCGGCGCCGCAGAAGCGGCAGGGGGCCTTCTGCCAGACGATCCCTGCTCCCGCGTCCTTCAGATTGCCGCCGGCCAGGCCAGGGATGGGCAGGCCCTCGGCCAAGGCCGGCATGGGGCCGATGGCCGCCACGGCGGCGAGCATCGCCGAGCGTTTCAAAAACTCCCGTCGGTCAAGGCTGCTCATGACACTCCTCTGTTTCGTCGAGCGCGCTTTCCAGATAGGCGCAGGCCAGATCCACCTGCCGCACCCCCGGCACATTGCAAAGCCGCTCCACCACGCCGCGGACCTCGCGATCGGGAACGTCGAGCACGGCCGCCACGCGGCCGCCATTTTCCGGCCCCAGCGTCAGGCACGGTTCCGCGCGCAACGCGGCCAGCGCGCGCTCGCGCGCCGCTCTTCGTTCGTCCAGGGCAATGGCGATGCCGACAATGGCCATGCGCTTCTCTCCCATCGTTTCTCGTTACAGATCGTGTCATCTCAGAGCTAGCACAGCCTTTCGCCCAATTCAAGAATTATTTGTCTTTTTTTCTTGAATAGCGCTCCCGCCTGTGTTAATCACCTTGAAGGGCGGATTGATCCGCCCGAATAAAAGCCTTCATTTTTAACGGAGCGGAAGCGTGCGCGTGATGCGGAAAAAACAGGCGTCGGCCGCCGCGTTCTTGGCCGTGGGAGTCGCCTTGATTTTTCTCGCCGCCGACCTCCGGGCCGGCGGCCAGGACGCCGCGCCGGCGGCCGTTGCGCCGGCAGTCGCCACGGCGGCGGTCTTGCACGACGTCGAGATCCGCACGCTGCCATACATGGGACTGCCCATCGGGCTGCGGGATGCGGTGGGGCTGCCGATCCGCATTCCCTGCCAGACCTGCCACGGCGGGTTCGTCAAGACGACGACTCCGGAAAATCGGGTGGATAAAGGCGCGTTTCACCAACACGTCGTCCTGCAGCACGGTACAAAGACCTGCCGCACCTGCCACAAGCCGCCGGATTTTTCCGCCTTCGCGCTCGCCGACGGCACGACGGTCCCTTACGAAAACGTCATGCAGCTCTGCGGGCAATGCCACGCCCGCCGCTTGCAGGAATATTTAAACGGCGCGCACGGCGGCATGAATGGCTACTGGGATCGGACGAGCGGCCCGAGGGTGCGGAATCACTGCCTGGATTGCCACAATCCTCACGCGCCGAAGGTCGAGGCCGTCCTGCCGGCCCCGCGCATAAAAAATCGCTCCATGCCGAAGCCGTAGCCGGGGAGACGTCCGATGCCGGACCAGAAAGATTCAAAGCAGAACCCAGCGCCGGCGGCGCAGACGCGCACCAAAGGCGCCAAGCGGCTGACTCGTCGCAAAGCCTTGAAGATCCTGGGCGGCGCCGCCTGGCTGGGCGCTTTCGGCTACGCCATGGCGCCGGTGCGGCAACTGGCCGAGGGAATGGACCTGCAGTCCTTCCTCCAGCAACACTACAAAGAACTTTCGCCGGAAGACAAAAAGCGGATCTTCGAACGGCTGGAACGCGAGGCGCAACGCGAGTATGGCGTCAAGGTGCGGATCGAGGATCCCCCTCCCCTGCCGAACGTGAAATACGGCTACGCCCTGAACCTCACCACCTGCATCGGCTGCCGTAAATGCGTGGAAGCCTGCCGCAAGGAGAACAACCACAATCGGGCGATGAACGGCTCCTATATCCGCGTTTTCGAGATTCCCAATCGCGGTTTGGACATCGCGCACGGCCGCTTGGATTACGACCATCCGGTTCCGGTGGACGGCTACCGCTATTTCCCCGTTCAGTGCCACCATTGCGACAATCCGCCCTGCGTCGATGTCTGCCCGACCAAGGCGACCTGGAAAGAGCCGGACGGGATTGTCGTCATCGATTACAACTGGTGCATCGGCTGCCGTTACTGCGCCGCCGCCTGTCCTTATCAGGCGCGGTTCTTCAACTGGACCAAGCCGGAGATTCCGCCGGAGGAAGTGAACCCGGATCAGGGCTACCTCTCCAACCGCATCCGGTCGCAGGGCGTGATGGAGAAGTGCACCTTCTGCCTGCACCGCGTGCGCAAGGGGCTGTTGCCGGCCTGTCTGGAAGCCTGTCCGGCGGGGGCGCGCGTCTTCGGCAACCTGCTGGACCCGAAGTCCGAGATCCGCTGGGTGCTGGAGAACCGCCGCGTGTTCATTCTCAAGGAGGAGCAGGCCACGCGGCCGATTTTCTACTACTATCTCGCGGAGTGATGCGATGAACGCCGCCGACCGTCCCGCCGCCGTCCGCGAAGCTCGCGGCTTCTCCCATTGGCGGGCCTATTTCCGCTTTCTGCGGGACGCCGTCGCGGCCGCCACGGACGGCTCGCCGCTCTTCTACGCCTGGATGACCGTGCTCACGGCCGTCGCTTTGGTCGGCGTCAACGCCTGGGTGCAGCAGGTGTCGCGCGGCATGGGGCTGAGCCACATGTCGGACCAGGTTTCCTGGGGCTTGTACATCGCCAACTTCACCTTCGTGGTGGGCGTCGCCGCCGGCGGGGTAATGATGGTGATCCCGGCTTACCTCTACCGCGACCACAAAATGCACGAGGTGGTGATTTTCGGCGAAATGCTGGCCGTCGCGGCGATTATCATGGCGATGCTGTTCGTCACGGTGGACATGGGCCGTCCGGAGCGCTTCTGGCATCTCGTCCCCGGCCTGGGGCAGTTCAATTTTCCCTGGTCGATGCTCACCTGGGACATCATCGTCCTCAACGGCTACCTGCTGCTCAACCTGCACATCATCGGCTATCTGTTATATATGCGTTTTCTGAAGAAGGAGCCGGACCCGAGGTGGTACGTTCCCTTTGTGTTCGTCTCCATCGTCTGGGCCATCTCGATCCACACGGTGACGGCGTTTCTCTATGCCGGGCTCGGCGGCCGGCCGTTGTGGAATTCGGCGCTGCTCGCGCCGCGTTTTCTGGTGTCGGCCTTCGTCTCCGGCCCCGCGTTTCTCATCGTCGCCTTGACGCTGGTGGGCAAGTGGACGCGCTTCCGCATCGAGGCGAAGCCTTTAGGCACGCTGGTCGGCATCATCAAAGTGACGACGCTGCTCAACCTGTTCATGCTGGTCAGCGAGGTCTTCACCGAGTTTTACTCCGGCACGCATCACACGGCCTCCGCCCATTATCTCTACATCGGCCTCGACGGCCATTACGGCCTGGTTCCCTGGATCTGGACGGCTATCGTCCTGAATGTCGGCGCGGCGGCGTTGCTTATGCATCCGCGCATCCGGGAGCGGCGGAATCTGCTTCTGGCCGCCTGCGCGATGGCTTTTGTGGGCGTCTGGATCGAAAAAGGCATGGGACTGGTGGTGCCGGGCTTCATCCCCAGTCCGCTGTACGAACTCGTGGAGTATGCGCCCTCGCTCATCGAATGGCGCATCACGGCCGGCGTCTGGGCGATCGGGCTGCTTATTTATTCGATCGCTATCAAGGTAGGCGTCCCGATCCTGGCGGACACCACGGCCGGCGAGGCGGCGCACTCCGCACAAAGTAAACCCAGCACGCAAGATTGACGCCGAGACAAGATGTTCAACAAGTCCACCACAGCGGCCTTCGGCGCGATGATCCAACTGGCGCGTGAATTCATCGAGAACGAGCGCGGTGCAATCACAGCGCGGGAGGTCGCGCGGAAGATCAATCTGCCTTCGCCGTTCGTAGCGAAAATATTGACCATCCTTTCGCAGCATGGGATGGTCCTGGGCAGTCCGGGACCGAACGGCGGATATTATCTGGCCCGCCCGCCCAGAAAAATAACCCTCCTGGAAATCGTTGCCTGCTTTGAGCGCACCGATCCTCCGCAACGCTGCCTGTTCGGCCCTGGCAAATGCGAGCAGAAGTCGGCGTGCGCCCTGCACCACAAGGTCAAGTCGCTTTACGACCACCGAACAGAGCTATTGAAGGGAACGACGCTCGCGGAATTTTTGGAAAGCGAAGCGGGTTGATCGCCATCCCGACATCGTCAACAAGGAGACTCTTCTCGTATACCTCGCAGAGGATGAGGTTTACGGGGTTCTTATTCGTTTGCGAAATTGGTCGTGTTCATCGAGAACACGGCGCCGGGTATCTCTAGCCCGTACTGACAAAATATTCGAACGGGCCTGATCCTCTCTGATTTCATGCAATTGACCTCATTTCGCTCTCGAATTTCCATCCGCAGGTTTAAAGAGGCTGCACTATGGCATCGAAAACGCATGGCCCTTACCCGTGCCCTCCTCGGATGCAACTGACAAGGAAGCAGCATGAGGCCCTTGGATGGAAAATCGAGCACAAAACGTGGGCAATCCATTGTATTCACTCACGGTATTGCCTCTTTAATATTTTGATCCTACGCCCTAAATGAAGTCAGCCATGTGAAATCAAACAGGATTGTGCCTTCCTGAATATTTTGACCTTACGGCGTATCAGGCCCTTCCGTTCATTTCCCCCCGACGTCCGGCGCATCGCAGAGCGACGGCCATGAGCAGCAGCAGCAAGAGCAGACCGTCCTCGCTGGAGTAGGGCTGAACCATGGAGTTGGTGCAGCCCGAAATCAGCGGCGCGTTCTGGATCTCGACGATGGTCAAGGAATGCGGCGCCAGGCTCACCTGCGGGAATCCGGAAAAGGGAGCCAGATCGGCCCACGAGACCATTTCGCCGCTGCTGCCGTCGAACTCCTCGTTGTGGGCGAACATTTCCGACAGCAGACTGGGATCCGGACTGGTGATCGAGACCTCGCCCTTTTTCCAGGCGGTCGGTCGGTAACGGTCGGAGTCGATGGCCAATTCGACATCCACCGGATTATCCTTGCGGTTGAACAGGGCCACGTGGAAGGTGGTCGGGTCGAGAATCGTCGCGCCGGGTTTCAGCGTGGCCATGGCGGTAACATACGCGGTTCCGCCGTGCTCGATATGCCGCCAGATCCCCTTGTCGCTTTCCTCGAACGGCGCGACCAGGATTTTCTTCTTGAGCGCACCTTCTCGCAATTGCAGTTCGGGCGTGGACGCGGTCAGCGCCACCACATTGTCGAGATACAGGTCCAAATCGCGGCCTCCGCGGGCGAAATCCAGCTTGATTTTCCGAAGCTCCAAGGAGGGTTCGTTCAAGGTGTTGTCCGGAACCCACATCAGGGGCGACACGAACGAATTCCAGCGGTAATTTCCCGACCAGGCAAGATTGAATTCCACGGACCCGTAGTTGTAGGAGCCGACATTGCTGCGCATCATGTTCATCCGGGCCGTGACGCCCCGGATCACCTCCCCATTGTCGTACGTATCGCTTTCCGTTCCCAAGGCGTAATTTCCGTGAATCACGTATGGATGATGCGTATGCGCAACCCAGTTCAGCGGATCCTGCGGGTAGTCGCGATAGGGGCGCGGCACGAGGAAGTCATTCGACAGCTCCGCGTTCAGGGTCCCCACCCGGAGACAGGGCTCCACCAACGGTGTCATGCTCGGGAGGCAGTGCTCTTCCACGATTTCCGCCTCGCTGGCCGGGCTGAAACATCGCCAGCGATTGAAGAAGTTCGGGTTTCCGGGGGGCGGCGCCTGGGCGGGGCAGTTGAATCCCGGATAGCAGCATTCCTGACTGGTTCCTGTTTTGCACAGATCGCATATCGGCGACGCCGGAAGACCCGAGCGCGCCTCGTAACCGAAATCGCCCTGGTAGGTGACGGGATGCAGATCGAACGAAGCGGTTTTGACGTCCATCGAGACGCGATAGCGTTTCCCGGCCACCACTTTGTCAACTTTGCGCGTCAGGCAGTCGCTGAGGTCGAGATCGTTGCCGGAGGGCAGGTCGATCAGGAGAACGTTGGAGCGGGTTTCGGAATCATACAGGACCCGCAAACGCGGAACCGTGGGGCTGGGAGCGCCGAAGCCGGCCAGCTGCCGGCAGGCGGGACTCAATGTCCAGTCCGAAAGCGTGGGGTCGTTGAAGGATTCTTTGAGAGCGAACGCACCCGTTTCCTCCTCGGATGCGACCACGAGATTGTCGATCCTGACCGTGCCGGACGGGTAGTAATCGATATCTGGCTGTTCCGGCCAGTTGCCGACGGATATTTTCGGCCAGGACAACGACACCGTCAGCGGGGAGGACTCGGGAACGTAGCTTCTGCCCCACTGGTTGTTATCCTGGTCGTTGTCGGGATCGTCCAGATCGTAGGCGGCATCCGCGGCCGCATCGATCTTCACCGCGATCAGCTGGCGCCGCTCGTCCGTCAGGTAGCTTCGCAGAGCCCGCTGCACCAGGGCCGAGGGACGCTGGATGAAGTGGGAATTCTGAACGATATTGCGGTACGGTGTGTTGGTGTCCCAGTCCTCGATCGGATAATTGATTGTCTCCTTGCGGCTGAGCATGCCGGTATTCGCCTGGCAGTCGTAGAGGGATTCGTCGGTTATGCCCGCCGGCGTGTAGTTGAACTGGAAATTGGACTCCGGCCGGTAGTCCATCAGGGTGAAGAAATTGGCGAAGCGGACCTCTTTCGGCATGCCGAGCATGACGGCGGTCATGTCGCCGGTCAGCAGGGCGTCGGCCATGCTGGTGTTGAAGTGGCTGCATGCGGATTCGTTCCGGGTGAAGAAATACGAGGGAGGCGTGCCGCCATCCGAGTCCGCGTCGCAGCAGGGAAACAGGTTCAGTGAGTTGTACTCCGTGAACGCGACGGGTCTGGCCGCACCCAACTCCGCCTGGATGATGTGGTTGTAATGGGTGATGGTCTCCTCCAGCCGGCGGGCGCGGGCCATCAGGCGGTAGTAGTGCGTCTCCGCCCATTCCGTGTTGCATTGCTTGTATTCCCCCTCCGCGCCCGCGCCGCCGATGCCGAAGTACTGGTGGGCGATGAAATAGTCCGGCTTCACGCCGTAATCGTACAGCGTCTTCAGGAGCAGGCGGTTGCCTTCCTCGTTCCCGGGGGGATACAGGCAGATGCCGATCTGGGGCGCGGGCGAGCTGTGCGGAGTGATGAAGGGCGTTTTCATGCCCTTCAGGAAGCAGGCGGCGGCGCGCGCGTACAGGCGCGGATCGAGGTGTCCGAGCTTGGGATTGTGCGGCTCGTTCTCGATCTCCCAGTGCGACACGTTGCCCACGCGCGAGGGCGAGGCGTAGTAGTTCCGCATCCAGCAGATCGCGCGCTCGAATGGCGTCCACGACTCGTTGCCGTTCAGGTCGCATGCACCGATGCTGTTGGCGGCGGACTCGCAGTCCTCCATGTCGAAGCCGTTTCCGTTCACATCCGGCAAATGCTTGGCCGGATCGAAGATCGTGATGGTCTCCGGACTTGCGCCGTCGCTCTCGGCGATGGTGACGAGCACGTTGGCCTGAGCGGGCGAACCCATCATCTCGACCAGGTTCATGAACTCCACGAAGCTGAAGGAGGCCATGTCGATCAGGCGGGTTCCGAGGTGCGAGCCGTTCTTCTCCATCCAGGAGCATTGATACGTATCCCCGTATCCGTATCCGATGCGGTAGCAGCATTCCTTGCCGTCGGAATCGCAGGCCAGACCGGCCAGCCCGCGCTTGAGAACGAACTGCTCCCATTTGGCGGCGGAGGCGTCCTGACCGGAGGGGTAACGCAGGATCGTGGCGCCCAGATCCTGCAAAAGCGGCACCACGCCCGGCGTCGGCCGCCCGCACACCTGGCCGTAATCCAACAGTTGCGAGTAATTCTGAGCGCATCCCACGGGCGGGGTCGAGCCGACGTAGGTGGAATCCCAGACGCCTCCGCCGGTGGTCAGATGCTGGGTCACCTGCGCGCCGAACACCAGGTTGTTGGGCGTCCCGAGCTTTTTGTTTGGCTGCAGATGGACAACGATGCCTCCGCCGGGAGTCGTCTGCCCCTGGGCGATGCCGGCATGGAACCCGTACAGTCCCGATCCGACCAGCAGGGTCAGGACCATGATCAATCCCGTCCTAAGCGTCCACATTTTATTCACCTCGCCATATTTAAGGTTGCATCACGCTTCGGCCGCGATCCGTTCAAGCGGCTCGGGTTTATCCCGTTGAACGTCACCACGCGCATGCGCCTTCTCCGGCCCGGTTCCCCGGGGTTAGTAGGACGGTGGCGTCCAGGCCGGGCAGGTCAAGTCATGATACTGCACGCAGGCCGTGGCGCCGTTGATCGCGTCGATTACCTGGATGACCTGCGCGAGATCCGCGCCGCGAGCCGGGTCGCTTAAGGCGGCCACCGCTGGATAGGGCGTGTAATCCTTCTCGTATATGGTCTTAAGAAGGTCGGCCTGGTCGCGGATGTTCCCCAGGGCGATGACGGCGCCCCGCCTCCAATCCTCGCAGTAAACATCCTCCGACGAGTCCCATCTCGACTTTCCCAGGTAAGTCAGATCGTCGATATAGGCGGAAGGCGGGGCCTCGGACGCGGGCGCTAGGTTGGGATCGAACATGACATTGATCGCGTTCTGCTCGTCGATCAGCAGCTGGCAGATGCCCGCCTCGCCGTTGCCGACCAGGATGTCATAGACTTGATCGACCTCCTCTCGAAGCACAGCCGGGTCATAATTGGGATTGTTGGATCCTTCGCTGTCGCAATACGACCAGCCGCGGCACTGCTCCGAACCGCCGATATCCGCATCGCACTGGTAGACTTCCCAAGTGGTGTGACAGGTATCCGTGACCGGTTCCTCGCAGTCCCAGGGCTCATACAGCATTCGATCCAGCTTTTTCAGGCGAACCATGTTGGAAAACACGTTGAAGCCCTGCTGGAACAGGAAAAGCCGGGCCAGATACAGCTGTGTGTCGGCAATCGGTGACGGCGACAGCAAGATCAGGTTTTTGGCCTGAGTCAGATGATTGGCAAGGGACGGCAGGGCGGCTTCGTAGAGCAGATAATAGCTGGAATTATCCCAGATTTTCTGTTTCCGGCTCGTGTCCGTCCCCTGGCGAAACTGCATTTCGTGCCGCGGATAGGGTTGTTCAATCAGTTGGATGCCCGCGCCGCCCGACGGGTCGCCGATCAGCAGGGTGTCATGCAGCTGGTTGTCGAAGCTTTTGTTCTCGGTCCAGCAGAATCCCTCCCGCTGGAAGGCGGGAATATTGGGCCAGTTCGTGTAGGCCTCCTCCAACTCGGTGAAATACAGGGCCATTTCGGCGCCGGCCAAGGCGCCGAACATGTCAGAGGCGTATTGCTTGATCGCCTGGGTTGGCGTGATCGAGGTGTTCCAAAGCTTTCGCACGGTAAACCAGTAGCTGAGCGCATCCATCGGCCAAGTCGGATGACCGTCGGCATAGTAGGCGCGCGCCAGCGGCCCCCTTATGGCGGGTATGGGCAGTTCCGCAAGTGCGCCTTTGTGGTAATAAGAGAGGCTTTCGCTCAGAATGGCGAGACTCTGCCTGGGCATGTAAAACTGGAAACCGTAAAGACGCTCCCACAGCCCCAGGAAGCCGTTCGGCTCCAGATGCAAGGCCCAAGCGACATAGTCCTCTTTGACGTCCTGCTTGATCGTCGGGTCTAACCAGGTGGTCAGAGCTTCGTTGAAATAGGCGACGACAAGGTGTTCGTCGAATTTCAAGGCGGGATCTTTCGGCGGAGCGGATATTCCATAGGATATGGCCGTCAGATATTGGTCCGCCAGGGGGGTCCCAAAATGCTGCGTGACCTGATCCCAGAACGAATAGGCGGCATTGTTGTAAAACGACCAAATCCGGTCGGGAAAATCGTATTCGCCGGATGGCAGGTTCAGGTCGCGTTCGATGGCGCCAAATTCGTTTCGTTCGTCATACGAGTACATCACCGGGGGTTTGGAACTGTCATCGCAATCAAAGGGCGCCTGATCCATGATGCCGGCCGAGCCGGTTTCCAGGACGAGCGCGTCGTGGTCCGCATCGACGATTCTCCGATATTGCCGGTTCGCGACCAGGTCGCTCGTGGGCGGTGCGAGCGGCGAGGCGGGATTCATGTACGGCTGCCAATCCGCAGGGGCGGTTTCGGGCGTGCCGCACTGGAAATCGTCTATGTCAACGATGTCGCCCGAATGCAGGATCCGGTCCCCGATCGTTTTCCAGGGGCGTCCTCTGTATGGCGCGACATCGAGGCCTTCATGGATGGCCTCCTCGTTGACATGCACCGAAATATTGTGATCGAAGCGGAAGCGCTTGCTCCAGTCGTCGCCATGGGCTTTGTTGAGGTTGGCCCAGCAGACGTCGGAGTAAGTGGGATCCGTTGCGCAGAGATCGCTTTCTCCCGCGCCCTTGAATCCGGAGATGAAGCGGCCCCAATAGGAAGGCTCGTAGGTTTTTACAGGCGCGGACAACGTGACCGTAATCGTGCTTTTCACGGGCACGTGCTCGCCGAGGCGCGTCGGCAGGTACCAGTGCACACCCAGGTAGCGCTCCAGAAATTCGCTGACCGCGTAAGTGGTGGCCACTCCCTGCGAGCGGGGGAGGGGATTGTACTGCTTGCCGATCAGGTACAGGCGGTTGTGCACGTACGGCGAGCTTCCGACACGCTTTCCGGCGATCAGGAAGGAGTCGCTGTCCCGGCCGATGAAGGGATCGGGGCTGTAGGCGTCCGTCAGGGCGTCGGCGGTCAGGCCGATATGCACCTGGACGGGCATCGCCGTGCATGCGGTCGCGTTGTTGATCGGCCGCTCGCTGGCGATGCATAAGCCGGCTCCGGTGATTGCCTGGACGTAGTGCTGCAGGAGCTGCGCCGCCTGGCAGGCGCTGCGGTCGTCGCCCGGAAACGGACCGGCCTCGTCGACTTCACAGGGCGACTCGTTGTAGGTGTTCTTCATATAGGGGACGACGATATGCGCATTCGCCACGCCGTCCTTTACGAGGGGGAGCGGGAAAAGGACGTTGAAGGTGACCCGGTCGCGCGCGCTCTTGAGCGCCTCGATGCGCAGCAGATAGGTATTGGAGGTTTCGCTCAGGTCAGGAAGGTTGCCCGGAATCGCGTAATCGGCGCTTTGGTCATCGATGCAGTTCGAGGCGCTCACCTGGATATGGCGGCCGGTCTGCACGTTCTCGAAAATCATGAGGCAGGAGGAGGTCAAAAAGGATCGATTGGTCGCCTCGACATGGATGGTGGAGCCCACCGGGCCTTCCGGGGGATCGACGGATATGACATAATCGAAACATCCGACCAGACCCAGGGAAATCATGACCAGTAGCGCTGCTTTCAGCGGTTTTACGGCTTTCATTTCCGGTCTCCTTGTTTTAAGTATGAACCAGTTGGACAGCATAATATGCTCGAAACGGCGCGATAAGGCCGGCCCTTCATCTCACGCGTTGCGTATGGACGATGCATGGCATAACCGAGGCGTGGAAACAGCACGAGTAAACTCCAGTGTTTCCGTTAACGGGGCAACGTGGACTCGTTCAATAAGTTGTAGTGTCTCGCGCTGGATCGAGTAGAGCCAAGCTAGCATCGTTCCGGATGCCGGTCAAGCAATCTACAAAACGACACTGCCGTCGGAAATGCTGACCCGATTAGCCGCAATGGCCGAAAAACTGCGGGAACATGACGACCCTGAAGTACGGTTATTCGCCAAAGACGCTCAGCAACTTTGTCACTATTTGTCACCGGCCAAGAAAAAAGCACCTAGCGAAATTCGCTAAGTGCTTGATTTTCCTGGTCGGCGTGAGTGGATTTGAACCACCGACTTCTTGGTCCCGAACCAACCCCGGTACAGAAATTGTCGTATATCGGGAACTCTAAAATCACTAATTATATCAATCATTCCAACAAGATCTGTCGTATTCAGACTTATGCTGTCTTCTGCCTTTTTCTGCACTTTCGGTCACGTTCTGCCGTCGGAGCGTGTCAAATCGTGTCAGTCACTAGCGGCAAAACAAGTCTGCTTAATCATTGCCATCAGTATCTCCAGAACGGCCTCGATTCCTTCGTCATCAGCCTCAATGCCCTCAGGAGCCGCTTGAGTGGCTCACGGCGTGGCGAGACGCATTCCCGTACTGCTCCTATCCCTATTTGCTGTAAAATGGCGGGCATAATGCGAATCATCGACGACAACACCCCTTTATCTCAAATTCCCTTCGTGGCATTGGACACGGAGACTTGCGGACTCTACGAGGCCCGAGTCGTTGAACTGGCCGGCGTTCGCTTTCAAAGCGGCGTGGAAGAAGGTCGCTTCCAAACGCTGGTCGATCCTCAGGAGCGGATACCATCAGAAGTCACGGCGATCCACGGGATTACCAACGAGATGGTCCAAGATGCTCCGAAGATCCGGTTGGCGCTGATGGCGTTCCTTGATTTCGCACGAGGGGCGGTATGGCTGGCGCACAACAGCCCCTTTGATGTGAAGATACTGACGGCTGAGTTCTACCGCAGCGAGTTGCCGATACCGGCCCGATTCGTCCTCGACAGCTGCCGGTTATCCAGGCGGTTCAATGCAGGGCTGCAATCCCACAGTCTGGGCAGCGTCTGCTGGCATCTAGGAATCAGACAAGAGCAGGTGCACCGGGCGCTGGGCGACAGCTTGGCCGTGATGGAGATCTTCCAGCGGATCATGACCAGACACCCGACGATGACCTTTGGGGAGCTGCTGGAGCGGCATGGCAGGCCCTACGATTTCGATCGGGCGATTGCAACGAGCTACTGTATTCCGCGTTACACCAGCCTTGAGCGAATCGAGTAAAGCCACGAGATCTACGGCAACGGCATTGGTGTCCACTCATTCCATTGGGCCTTTCTAGAACAGGGTTACACCGTCAATTTTCCGCTCGAAAAAAAATTCGGTATACGTCACGGGGACCCCTGGAAGCCCTTTTCCGTTCGCTTTTTCAATTCTCGATAGCGCTAAGTCTATCCGAAGGTTGGCTTTTCTATAGAGAGAACAAGGACAGGAAAGCCGAGGTCGGTCCATCCAAATCGGCGTGCGCACGCCAATTGAGTTCATCCATTCTATCCCTAATGGTGCTCCCGTTTGAGGTTTGTTGCTCAGACGTTGTGCGGCCGCTCGCCCTCTTCCTATAAGCGCAAGGTCAAGCGGCCGACGCGATTTTCCCTGTTCACAACGTCTTCCAATCGGACAAAGAAGTATCCTGACCTCAAGAAGGGTATACGCGGACTCCCTCCCTCCCCCGTCGTGCTAGCTGTTCTCAATCGCACCCGCTCTCAAAGCTCGTCTTTGATCTCACGCCAGAATTGGGCAATACCCTTGATCACGCCGATAATGTACCTCTTTGGAGAACTGACGCCATGTTCCGCCTTGCATTGGTCAGGCTTTACAGCAAAACCAGAGAAGTCGAGGATCTCGTAGATGCTGTCAGCGATCATGCCATCTCGAAAGAAGTAAGGGTCTGAGGCGTAATCAGCGACAGTCTGCAGATTGCTAGCATGCATTCCGCCTGCAGTGTTGTACCCGTGAGTGTACCCAAGTTGGAAGTCAGATTCGCGCGCCTCCTCCAACTCTGCCTTAATACGCTCAACGACCAATTTGCGATCATCTTTTCTCTCGAGATTACGTTCAAGTTCCTGCATTTTCTCTATCTCCTTCTTGAGTTCTCGGGCGAAGATGCCCGACAGTTTCCCCTTTAAATTGGAATGGTACTTCTGAAAGTCTTCTTCCAATTCCTTTGGGATATATATGGTTACTTTCATATCTTCAATCTCCAAGACGTGTACCCCCATTATAGACGTACACCTCCTCTTGTCAAGATTTTTTTTGCTCCATCTTTCAATTGGCGCTGAGAGCCAGTTAGAACATGACCCGATCATTAGGTCCAAATACAAAAGCCTTTACGCTTGCCATCCGTAGACACCCTGCTAGAATGCTTTTTGTTTCATCCTGAACAGAACTCTCCTGCCCTTGAGGGCTGGCGGCCTAGCCAACCGCGACCGGAGCATTGTTTAGGGTGAACAAGAAAATCCGGCTTGCATCGAGCGCGCCTGCACGCGTGCGGGTGGCCCCCGCGCGCCTCTACGGGAGGGGCGCATGGGGCGGTGCAAGCCGGGTTCCATGTCGCCCTTTTTTATTTCTGGGCGACAGTGGCCTGGAGGCTGGCGCGCTCGTTCACCGCTCCTTTGCTAGACCATCCCCAACCTCCTCCGTTCGACGAATCCAGGAATAGCGATCCGCACATCTTTTGGCGGAAACGCGACCGGTTTTGGCCATAAGGATTTTAGACGAGCAACCCTATTACATTTTCAGGAGGATGGGATGAAGTACGCCAGATGGACTTTTGCCCTGGTGCTGTTGATCGGTGTGGGAACGCTGGGCTGTACGGACACGTCGGTGTCTACCTCCGGAACGGGTGACGACGACCGGACGGAGCAAAGCGACGGCGACTGGGAATCCGATCAGGACTACGCCCTTGATGGAGATCTCGATCAATCGGAAGAAGACGATCAGATCGACGGCGATGACGAATCCACAGAAGCGGAAGGCGATGTAGAAAACTCCGAGGTCGAGGATACCGAACCCGATACCGACTGCACGCCCAACGCCTCCTGGTGCGAGGATAACATCCTGCACACCTGCGACGATCAAGGCCAGGAGCACGTCCCGTTGGACTGCGGGAAGGACACCTGCCTGGAGTCCGAGGGAGAGGACGCGTATTGCCGGCCGGAATGGGCGCTGGAGTTCGATGGAACCGGCTCCGTGACGTTGTCCGAAAAAACCCTGATCCGCCAATTGGACTCAGCCACCATCGAAGCGTGGGTGAATCTGTCGGTCCCGGACCCGCTTGCGGCCTCCCCGATGGACGGTCACATCCTCTACATCGACGGGCTTCAGGGTCACGAGGTGACGATCCTCAAGGTCTTCTACGAAGGGGGTGTCGCCTTCGACGAATGGAATTCCACGACGGGCTGGGTAAGGGCGTGGACCGAAGCCGGCGTCGTCCCGATGGACCGCTGGACGCATATCGCCGCGGTCAAGTACCCGGGCTGGAGGGAAATCTACGTGGACGGAGCGCGTGTGCTGAAAGAGGCCATCTCCCAGCCTGAACCTCCCGAACAGCAATCCGTCCCGGCCAGTGCGGGTCTGTGGACATACGGCGCGATCGACGAACTGCGGCTTTCTGGCGTGGCGCGTTACGCCGAGGACTTCACCCCGCCGGTACGCCACGAGCCGGACGCCGACACTGTCGCCCTCTGGCACATGGATGAGGGAAGCGGCCAGACGATAGCCGACGAGGTTGAAAGTCGGGAGGGGACGTTGGAAGGCGGCGTCGAGTGGACGGCCGGTGTAAGCCAAAGAAACCTGGAAAATCGATGACCCTCACTGGAGGAGGCAAGGCCTCCTCTTTTTTACGTTGTGGTTCATAATGAGGAGGAACGGTCGTGACAAGTCCGAGCGAGCCGACAAACAATTATTCCGACAAGTCTTTTTGGGCAAAGGTCAGGAAGTATGCAAAGGCGGCAGGGGCAGAGGTGCTCGAAAAAGCCCTTTGGTTGTATTACGCCGCCCAGAAACCGGAGACGCCAAAGTGGGCGAAGACCATCATTTACGGCACGCTTGGCTATTTTATCCTCCCTCTGGATGCCGTGCCGGACCTGACCCCTGTTGTTGGTTATGTAGACGATCTTGGTGCCCTCTTAGCCGCTGTTGGAATGGTAGCTATGTTTATTGATGCGGAAGTAAGGCAAAAAGCGGCGGAGAAACTGAAGGAGTGGTTCGGCTAGAGCACATCGGCAGCTAAAGGGAAAGCGGTCTTTGACCCTCTCCCTTGAACCGCAGCCTATTGTGCGGCCTTGGTTTTCCTGTTCTTGGCCCATTCCCAGAGCTTCTCGAAGGCGATGGGCGCACCGAGCAGCAGGATCTGGACCAGGAGCGACTTCAGTTTTCGTATGTCGTTCCCCTCCTTGTCGCGGCTAGGCTCCGCCGTCTCTGAAGCGGTTCGCGTCTCGTCAGGCGGCGGAGCGGAATCCTCGTTGTCCATGGGTATCACCTCCTTTCGTGTACGAACGATGATCGAGTTGGTGGACATTCAGCAATCTCAATCGTCGACAATCAACCCTGGTTGGCCGCAATCCACGGCAATTCGGCGCGGCAAAGGTTCACCGAGCGCATGCTTCTTCACCAGGATGGCGACCAGCGCGCCGGTGAGCATCGAGTTGTAAATGACGGCTCGCGCCGTGCAAGGCAGACGCATTGACTCGTCCGACGGGTGCAGGGTGTCTTCATACGATTGCGCGCCTAAGATGTCGCCGTGGCTCCTCGCCGTGTAGATGACGATGAATTCACCACCCTGTCGTGGATCGATCAGCGTAATGGGATTCTGGCGGGAGCCTTGCGCTTGAGCCTGCTCCCAGACCGTCTTGCGCGCCTCCATGTTGTCCACGCAAGAGATCACCAGACGCTTGGGCTCGTCACGGCCGAGCGGCTGATCTTTGTAACGGTGGCGGAACTGGCCCGGCAAAATGCTTGTCACGCGATTGACCTCAACGCCCAGCGCCACGGCCTTCGGCTGGCTCAGGTATTCTTCGCCGTAGACCTGATTGCTGACGTTGTGCAGCTCGACCGTGTCGTCGTCGAAGATGTTGATGTCGGTGCAGCCCATCTTGGCCAGCGCGAGGGCGGTGTAACTGCCGGATGCGCCAGCGCCGATGATCGTGATGGGAAAGGCCAGCTTGTCGGGATGGATGATGTCGAGCTGGCGGTGAAAGCGGGAATCGATCTGTTCGCGGTTCATGGCATTTTCTCCACGCGGTTATCTTCCGGGTTAACGGCGAAGTGGAGCCGGAGGACAGTCTTGCCTTCAGATGCCTTGTCACTGATTTCCTGGTGAAAGCCGGCCCACTTGCTCTTCGGCGGCTGGGTGTCGCGCCGCTTCTGCCGTCTCGGGTTCAGCTTGGCTTGTTCCTTCATTTTCCGGGAGACACGGGTCATCCGGCCTCCTTTCCGACGATCTCCTTGATGTCGCAAAGCCGCGTCGGCTTGAAGTGGATGTCGCGCTCGATGGCTTGCAGACCGGGGATGACCTTGCCGTTAATGCGCGCTTCCAGGGATTCGAGTTCGGAGAGCGAGAAGTAGCCCAGTTCGCCGCAACCGGGATGGATTTCCGCCCAGCCAAAGAAGGTGTCCTCGCCGTCGAACTCTGTGGCGAACCAGGTGCCAGCACCATAAGCGTTGAACAGACGGATATGGGCGATGGCTTCCATGCCCTTGCTTTCTTGGGAGTACAAGGGTGGGAGCTGTTCGCGGATCTCTTTGGTCAGCAGTTTTTGCTTCATGAGGGACTCCTTTTCGGAAAGAGGACGCACTTGGCTGGTCCGTCCATGGGGGATGGCCGGTCTAGGTAGTGGGTTATGGGGAATGCGAAGAGGCTAGAAGGGATTACCTGCTATTAGACTTATAACTGGAAACGAAAAGGATTTGCTGTACTAGAGAAATCACCATCAACTAATTTGAATGGATTAAGCCGTTGATTTACCGTGGCTATCTTGGCGTTGCCGCAGAGATTTTTCCCGTGACTGGTCTAAAGGCTGGAAGGATGGGCCAGCCTTGAGGCTAGAGCGTAAAATTCTTTTTGTGTTATTTTCTTGCTAACGACGTAGCCCCACCTTATTAATCGAATCAAACTCCAAACCTAACATTTTCAGGTACTGATGCGGAGGAATCCATGCGGCGTTTGACCGATCTCGGCTCTTTCTCGCTTCTCGCCTGTGCCTTGTTCCTGATTGTCGCCTGTACAGACGCTCAGGAAGTTCCTTCCGAGGAAGGCGACTCCGAACAGGATCTTCCCGTTGTGGATGGCGACGAAGAAGTGGCGGACGAGGGTGGCGAGGCGGCCGATCAGGAAGAGCAATGCGTGTCTCCGCTCGCTTTCCCTCCTGAGGTGGATTTCGGCAACGTCCTTTACGGCGAGAGCGTCTGCAACGACATCACCATCGGCAATGCCGGCTCGGAGCCGATTACGTTCACCAAAGCCGAGATCTTTGGCGATCTCGCCAACGAGATAGCCATCCTGGACAAAGATTGCAATCATGGCAGCCCAGTCTCCGGCGTCTATATGCCGCAAGCCACTCTGGCCGCTGGGAAGAGCGTGACCTTCGGCGTCCGGTATACGCCCGTGGACGTCGGAGCCGATACAATCCAACTGGTCGTCACAACGCTGAATGATCCCTGCGACAATTCTCACACCATCAACCTGATTTCCCGCTGCAAGGGAGAATGCGAGCTGAAAGCTGCGCCCGTTCTCGCCGACTTTGGCAGCCTAGCTGCCGACCTGGAACCCACTCCGATGGCCGTTGTCATCCGCAACGAATGCATGGAAATGGATGACAACGTCACCCTGAAGATTGCCGACATGCGCCAGGAAGACAGCCCGAAGTTCAGTCTGGGCAACTGTGTGAAGGGCGCGGCCCCCGTGCAGTTATTGGGGATGCTGTTAGCTCCAGGAGACGAGACAACCTGCGAGGTCAGTTTTCAGGGGTCAATGCGGGCAAATGTTTTTGACGCCATCTTCACGATTACGACGGCCGAACAAGCCTGCCAAGCGGAAAGATCGACTCGGATCGACGCCCATGCCGTCGTGGATGCGCCGATGCCCAGCTTCATGCCGGCGAACAACGTCGTCAGTTTCTGCTATTCCGCCGTGGGAACGACGCCGCCGGACACAAGGTCGCTGATTCTGAAGAATAACGGCACTGTCGCCTTCACCCTGCTAACCACCAGCATGGATCCCGTCGATGCGCCGTTCTATTTCACCGGCGCTGCTCCCGATAACGTCACTCTGCAACCGGAAGAAGAAATTATCTTTGGTATTGCCTTCGAACCGCAGTACGAGAGCGCCTTCGCAGCCACCCTGCTCTTCTTCTTCGACTTCCAGGACGCGCCGTATCCCGTTACGCTGCTCGGCCGCAGCGTGGAGGTATGCCCCGACGGGTTCGAATCGGTTGACTGCGATTGCGTACCGTCCAAGTGTTACCCGGCAGGCCGCTTGATCTGCGACACCACCGATGCCGATCATCGAGCCCGCCTCTCCTGCAACAACACTACCGGCATTTACACCGTTCCCGCTACTCCTTGTGCCGAGGGACAGGTATGCGTGGATGGTCCGCCGCCCTTCGGAACGGCCGAATGCCGTATATGCGAGTTCGATGGGCAAATCGAGTGTTTCGGCAGTCAACCGAAGATCTGCCGCGACTATCAATTCGAAGACCTTCCTTCCTGCAACGACGCTATCGTTTGCACGTATGACCTGTGCGACAACACCCAGCCGACCGGCTGCTCGCATATCCCCACCCATTCTCTTTGCGACGATACGAACGATTGTACGACCGACACCTGCGATCCGTCCTCTAATCGTCCAGATAGATGTCTCCACGAAGCGAAGGCGAATGATACGGATTGCGACGACCGGCTGTACTGCACCGTGAACACGACTTGCCAGAACGGGCGCTGCCAAGGCGAAACGCGGGATTGCAGCGCCGACCCCGACTATGCAAGCTGCAAAACTCGCGTCTGCAACGAGGCGCTGAGCCAGTGCCGCGAAACGGAGAACAACCTTCCCGACGGGACGCCTTGCGACGACGGTTCGTCCGACACCATTGACGACGAATGCACGGGGGGAGTTTGCGAAGGCCGACCGCCAGTTACATGCACAACGGACGGTATCTGCTGCATCGACGGTCTGCCCGCCAACGAGGGGGGAGCTTGTCCGGACGATGGCAATGTCTGCACGGAAGACAAATGCGCGGCCGGCGAGTGCGCTCATCCGAACAAGCAGAACGGCGCGGCATGCGACGACAGCGTCTTCTGCAATGGCGAAGATGCCTGCAACGGCTCCGGCGTCTGTGTCCATGCCGGAGATCCGTGCGCCTCGGGAGATGCCTGTAACAACACCTGCAATGAAGCAGAGGACAACTGTTTCTCTCCCAATATGACCGCCTGCGATGACGACCTGTTCTGCAACGGTACGGACACTTGCGACGGCGCGGGAGTTTGCGTCCACGCGGGTGATCCTTGCGCCGCCGGCGATGTCTGCAACAATACGTGCAACGAATTGGCCGACAATTGTTTTTCGCCCTCCGATACGGCCTGCAACGATGCCAATCCCTGCACTACTCCCGATCATTGCCTGGACGGCGTCTGTGTCAGTGAGGCGACGGAGACATGCTCGGGCCACGGCGACTGCTCGCCGATCGACGGAGTATGCCACTGCGCCAGCGGCTACGCGGGCCAGGATTGCAGCGAGTGCGCGGATGGATATGAAAACTACCCCAATTGCCTGCCCTGCAATTGCAGCGAAGGGGAGTGCTGCTCCGACGGATGTCACTTCGATGGCACGGCCCATCTCTGCCGCCAGGTCTCCGGTCTCTGCGACGTCGCCGAGTATTGCACCGGCGCGTCCGCCGATTGCCCCGCCGATGTTTTCAAACCGATCGCTACGACGTGCCGGCCAGCCGCCGGGATCTGCGACGCGACGGAAGTCTGCACCGGCGCCGTGCCGGAATGTCCTGCCGATGTGCTGAAAGACGAAACTGTCTCCTGCCGGGCACAGAACGGCTCCCAGTGCGACCTGGAAGACTTCTGCTCGGGATCGTCAGTCGACTGCCCGAACGACGCCAAATCAACGGCTGTTTGCCGCGAGGCGACGAACGATTGCGACCTGACCGAGTTCTGCGACGGCGTAGGCGACGACTGTCCAACAGAAGACCTCCACAAGTCCGACGGTGAGGCTTGCGGCGTGGGCGACCAGTGCGCGGCAGGCTTTTGCGAAGACTGTTTCAGCGCAGACGGCTGCGGCGACTTGCCCTGGGGAACGAGGGACACGGACTGCGCCGAGCGAATTTGCGGGACCGATCATGTCTGCGCGTTCCTTGACGGGGCGGACGGCACAGCCTGCGGGACCGACGATCAATGCGTGGGCGGCGCATGCCGCGATTGCCTGACGGCCCAGGGGGGGTGTGAAGATCAGTCCCTGGAAGGGCGCGATGCCGAATGCGTCAGCCTGATCTGCCGTCCCGACTACCTTTGCGAATACACGCCGGCCTCCGCCGGTACGGCTTGCGATATGGTGGATACGGGAACCAGCGACCAGTGCGACGGCAGCGGCGCTTGCGTCGATTGCGTGACGCTTGTGGGTTGCAGCGATCTGCCCGACGACGAGAACCCATGCACGGACCCGGCCTGCGTATCCCATATCTGCGATAACCAGAATGACAACTCCAACCCTTGCGAAGACGATCACCTCTGCACGACAACGGCATGCGACACTGGCTCCTGCGAAGTCGCTTCCGTAACCACTGGGTGTTTTATCGAGGGGATCTGCGTGGGAGATGGAGCAAAGAAAGGGCCGACAGGCGACAACTCCTGCCGTATCTGCGACCTCGCCAATCCTACCGAGTGGAAGGCGCTTGCAAATGGGCAAGCGTGCGATGATGCGAATGCAGGGACGGTGAATGACCAATGTACGGCAGGAGGGGTATGCCAAGGCCAAACCTGCACACCTGATTGCAATGGCAAAGAGTGTGGGGATAATGGTTGCGGAGGAAGTTGTGGTAGTTGTGGAGATCATCAGGTTTGCTGGGCGACCGGACGATGTGCTCCGAACACAGGCGGCGATTGCGGCAACATGGATGGGTATGAGGCGGAATCTCCTTGGCCAACTTTTGGCTATTGTTCGACACGGATAGGACGCAGTCCTAATTTCGGCCCTGATTTTCCAAATATTCAATGGCTTTACAGCTATCATGATTCATATGATACATATTTTTTGGGAACCCCTATTGTACAGGCTAACGGAAATATTCTTATAGGGGCAAGACATAATGGCGTTTTATTTTCTGTTTTTCCAACGGGTCAGACCAATTGGCGCTATGGCTGTTGTAGTAACGATGATGTCGGATATACTCCTTCCATTCTTGCCGATCATTCCATAGTTTTCGGTCGTCATCATGGTGAAGTTTTTTCTGTCACTGAATCTGGTTCATTGCGGTGGCAATATTATTCTGGCGATACGATAGCATCATCTCCAGCAATTGACGGGCAAGGAAATATTTATTTCGCAGATTCGTCGGGAATACTCATTTCTTTAACTTCGGCAGGAAGCGAAAGATGGACCTATAATTTAGGTGCTCCGTCATTAAGCTCTCCGGCGTTGGGAAGGGACGGAACGGTTTATATTACAGCATGGGATCACAAACTATATGCTGTGGATGCGCAAGGCGACGAAAAATGGACTTTCCTGGCGACCGACGATATCTTTTCAACTCCTGCAATTGGTGCCGATGAAACTATTTATTTTGGCTCTCTTAACTCAAAATTATATGCTATAGCCCCTACGGGGATAAAACGCTGGGAATATTCCACCGGAGGGGAAATTGAGTCTTCCCCCGCGATCGGCTCAGAGGGGACCATTTTCATCGGGTCTCAAGATGGATTTCTTTATGCAATTAATCCCGATGGAACCTTAAAGTGGAAATTTAACGCAGGTAGTTCTGTAAATAGTGGTATTTCTATTGACGCTTCGGGCGTTATCTACTTCACTTCAAGCACACCTAAACTTTGGGCCCTATGGCCCGATGGAACGAAAAAGTGGTCCGTTTCTGGACCCAGTTGCGCTTCCAATTGCGAGGTTTCGATAGGAGCGAATGGAGTCCTATATGTCGCAGGCGAGAGCAAACTATATGCCATTAATGAAGGAAATATCACTTGGGTCCCCATCCCTTCCGGCACTTTTTCAATGGGGTGCTCTGTCGGCGATGCTGATTGTGATCCCGATGAGGAACCTCTTCATACTGTAAATATTCCGGCTTTTGAGATTCTTGAAACGGAAGTTACTCAAGCTCAATATGAAGCAATCAATGGCTCGAACCCAAGCGACCATTCAAATTGCCCTAGCTGCCCAGTTGAAAGAGTGACCTGGAGCCAAGCTAAAGAATTCTGCGAAGCGGTAGGGGGAAAGCTCCCCAGTGAGGCGGAATGGGAGTATGCCGCTCGGGCAGGAACGACGACGAAATACTATTGTGGGGATGATTCAAGCTGCATAGAAGGGATCGCGTGGTGGGACAACAACAGCGATGGTACGACACACCCCGTTGGCGGAAAGGCTGCAAACAGCTTTAACTTATACGATATGAATGGGAATGTGTGGGAGTGGGTGGAAGACTGTTGGCACGATGATTACGATGGGGCACCGACAGATGGTAGAGTTTGGCAAGACGCGCAATGTGCGTTGACTCGCGTGGAGCGAGGTGGCTCTTGGTCCGACATCCCCGGTGGAAACCTACGTGCCTCGGACCGGGGTGGCCTCGCTGCAGACTACTCTGACTATTACGGCGGTTTCCGTTGCGCCCGTGATTTGCCCATAGTGAACGACTGCACCGGCCAGCCCGCGCACACTCGCTGCGATGACAACAATCCCTGCACGGATAACGACGCGTGCAATGGCTCCGGCAGTTGTTCCGGTATTCCCAATGGCTGGTGTTGGTTTGATGGGGAAACGAAACTGATCTGGGTTAACGATCCTGCATATATAGTGAATGAATATTCCTATTATGCTTCCGAAACTTATTGCGACAATCTTGGCCTAGGAAATATAGCAACATGGCGACTACCAACGGTTGACGAGCTAAGATCTCTATTTGTTAGTTGCACAGAGTTAATGACCGATGGAGCTTGTGGTATCAGAGAAACATGTACAGCAAATGAAGCACCATGTAAAACTGGGTGCACAGGTTGCGGCGGGCCGTGTCACTGGCCCTCCGGAATGCTGGGAAACTGCGACAACAGATATTACTTATCATCAACTCTAGGGGGGAGTTGTGCCTGGAGGGTTTGTTATAATCCGGGACAAATCTATTACTATGGGTCACCTAGTTTAGGTGATGCTTGGAGCCTGGATTCAACAAGGTGTGTTGCTAACTGCGCCACTGAGTGTGACGGCAAGCAATGCGGCCCTGACGGCTGCGGAGGCACATGTGCGCCGGGTTGCGGAGCCAATGAAACCTGCAACCCCGACGGCCAGTGTGAAACTACCGAGCCTCCCGAGCCCCCCGCTGAAATCATTTTGAAGGACACAACCGTCATTGTTCCCGACGAATCCGCCGCCGACATGACAAACTCCGATCCCCCCTGCGGCGAGCTTCGCTTCCCCTTTGAAAACGGCCAGCCGCCCTTCGCTGTTCAAGCTGGCGACACCGTGGTCAGCGGCTATGAGGGCGGTTTCCTGTGCCGAGTGTTGACAGTGGGTCAAGACGGCATGGAGTTGGTCTTGAACACCGAGCCGGGTTCGCTTTCCGACGTGATCGAAAGCGGCACGCTGCAATTCAAAGTCCCCCTGGCCATCGCCGACCCGCCCGGAAAACGCCGAACCAAGGATCTGACCGCCTCCCTGACCATCCCCAATCGCACGTTGTACGACAATGGCGGCCTGTCGGTAACTTTGCGTCCCGGCAGCCTCACTTTCCAACCCGACCTGAATGTCCGCGCCGACTACGGTCTGTTCGAAGGCCCCTATTTCCTCGCCACGGTCAGCGGCACGATGACCGCCGACGCCGGGATCGACATGGAATTGGGTGCGACGGCAAGCATCGATGGCCAGGTGACGATCTATCAACAGAGCTTCCCCTTCTATTTCCAGGCTGGGCCGCTGCCCGTGGCCGGGCGGGTAATCGTGTCGGTTAAGCCGGGCTTTTCCGCCTCGGCGGGCGGGACCATTACGTCCTCCTATGGAGCACGCGCAACACGCACCGTGACGGCTGGAGCCGAATATTCCGACCACCAGTGGCGCAGCGTCAACGTCACCTCCCAATCCACCGTCCAGCGCTATGGCCCCAACCTCGATGCTTCCATTGGTCTGAAGGCGGAAGTCAAAGTAGACGTGCAATCCGAATTGCTGCTCTATGAAACCGCCAGCGCCAACGTCACGGTCGCCCCGCGCGTGGAGGGTGATTTGACGCCGCACGCCAATTGGTCCTACGACTGGGATTTGAATGCCTGCGTCTGGGGCGGCATCGGCGCAGGCATTGAAATATTCCACCACGCCCTGGTCAGCTATGACCGGACGCTCTTCAATCGTTGCTGGGATCTATGGAACGGTTCCGGCTGCATCAACCAATGCGCGGCCGCGAATTTGTATTGCTCGACCCCTGGCACGGTGGAAGGCTGCGGCGAGGCCAACGACGGCGACAACTGCCTGGACCGTATCTATCGCGAGTGCAGCGTCTACCAGACCTGCCAGAACGGCGCATGCGTCGGCGAATGCACCAGCGGGGCTTGCTGCGATACGGCTGCTCAGCGTTTCAAGGCCGCCGGCACGGCCTGTGGCACGCCACAATATCAGTACCTTTGCACCGATGGCTCGGACTGCGGCGATGACATCTACCGCCAAAAGAACACCCAGCGTTGCAGCGGCAATTCCGCCGACTGTTCGGGCAACTGGTCGGGGTATCTGGCTGATGGGACCATACCCTGCAACACGAGCCAGAAGTGTGTGCTAGGGCAGCCCACGTGCGCTCCTTGCTCGATAAACGATTGTGAGAGCGGCGTATGCTGCAACACGTCGGCGACACCGAAGACGTATAAACCCAGCACCGAGGTTTGTGGTCCTGAGGAATCATGGGAATTCACTTGCCTTGAAGGTAGCGCTTGCGGTGGAGACGTATCCGTTCAATGGTACGACCGCCACTGTCCCGGCAACCGGGGAGACTGCACGGGCAACCTAGTCCCCCGTGGCTATTGGGAACCCGACCCTTACGCTTACTGCTCCAGCGGCCAGCGCTGCAATGCGGATACGGGAACATGCGTGACTTGCTCCTGCCCGACTAACTGGTGCCTGGCGAACGATCACGGCGGCGGGAGCTGGTGCAAAGACTCGGACACAAGGGTCAACTGTGGCATAAACGGTGCGTGCTACGTTGAGACGGGCACGAGCGATTGCGGCGGCTCAACACCGTACTGTTCCGGCGGTTCCTGCGTCCAGTGCACATCGAGCAGTCACTGTCCAAGCGGCTATGCCTGCACGAGCAACCACTGCGTCTCGGCCCCCTGCGGCGGGTTGAACCAAGCCTGTTGCAGCGGCTCGACCTGCAACGCAGGACTGACCTGCTCCGGCAGTATTTGCGTCAATCGCTGTGGCAACGGAACTTGCGAGGGCAACGAGGATCCGCTTACGTGCAGCATGGATTGCGCGCCGGAGGTTGGTTCGGCAAAGCTTTATTACCAGAATGTGGTAAAAACAGCGATTGGCTGCACTTCGACCTGTCCTCCCGGCACGGCCTGCTGGCACAACGGCGTCGGCGGCCCGCCGCCGAACTGGGTGCTTGCGAGTTCCTGCACTCCCCCGGGGAATAACACGGACCTTTACAACTACCAGGGCTACAACGCCCGCTGGAAACTGACCATCAAGAAAGCGGGCAAATACAAGGTGCAGATGTATTACCCGCCGGTTGAAAGCCTGTGTTGGGTGAACGGCGTCAATCCCGCGAATCGCTATGCGGGAGATCTCTATTTTGGCATAACGAAATCAGGCTCGACGGGCATCGTGACGGATCGGCTAACTCTAGATTCCAATGGGTACAATACGATTTTCAATCTGGAGAGCCTGTCCGTAGGCGATCACTACCTCGTCCTATACGATAACGCCCAGAGCGGGAACGTTTGCAATACAAGCGGCAGCATGGCCAACAAATGGGTCATCGCGGACGATGTGTTCCTGGAGTATCAGGGGGAATGAGAGGTGAGCGGTATTCCGTTATCACTCCGCGAGGCATGGAGCCGAATCCAGTTACTCCGCCAACAGCGGAGTTTTCATCGAAAGAGCAAAAATGGAGAGAATCATGCACCCTAAAGCTATGATTTTTTTGCTGCTCTTAAGTGTCCTGGTTGTTGCCGCTTGCTCGGACGGAGGATCGTCGGCGTCGCCGGACGAAGATGCCGATTCCGCCGTCGATGGCGACGTCGATAGCGGTCTGCCGGGCGCCGACATTGACCGACCGGCGGATGGCGACCGGACCACGGATGGCGACCTTGACCGCGAACCTGACGGCGACGGAGACGAAGAGCCCGACGAGGAGATTCCCGAGGATGGAGACCGGGAAGAGCAGGACGGGATTGAGATCGAGGAGGAGGCTTCGCCCTGCCTGTCGGCCGAGGATTGCGAGGCCGGGCAGGGTTGCCACGGCGGGTACTGCGGGCTGTGCGCCGAAGCTCTGGAGTGCCGCCTGACGGAAGCCTGCGTAGCCGGTTCCTGTCAACTCCACTGCGCCTTGGCCGAGCAATGCCGCGCCGGAGAGGCGTGCAAGAACGGTCTCTGCGGAGACTGCAACCGCGCCGAGCAGTGCCGCCCAGGCGAAGGCTGCCGGGAGGACGGCGCTTGCGGGCCTTGCACCGACCCTCTGGAATGTTTTGGTTGGCTATGCGTGGAGGCCGCCTGCATCCAATGCGAGTTGGAAGCGGACTGCGAAACGCAATACGGACACACAGATTACTACTGCTCCCCCGAGGGGTTGTGCCTGCGCGACACCTGCGCCGAGGACGCGGACTGCTGGCTGAGGTCGATGGTCTGCTGCCTCGCCGAAGACGAGGGCTGCGACCTTGACTACTGCTCGCCCTGCCCTGACTCCATGCGCTGCATCGAGTCTACGGTTTTTGGCCCCGGCCACCTCTGCATCGAGGGTCTGTGCGTCCAGGGCGACTGCGCGGGCAACGAGGACTGCCCCGAGGACGCTCCGATCTGCGGCGAGGACAACACCTGCCGCACCTGCCTGGACAACTCCGACTGCGAGGAGGCACTGGGCGAGGGACACATCTGCACCCAGCGCGGGGAATGCCTGGCCGGCAATTGCGGCGGCATAGAAGAGGTCGCCTGTACCGACGGTCAGATCTGCAAAAGCTACCAATGTGTCCCCTGCGCCGAACCGGCCGACGATTTGCTCTGCCAGCAGCAGTATGCGGATGACTATTTGTGCGTTGGAGGCGTCTGCCTCGTCGCGGACTGCCATGACCAGTCGGACTGCGACGCCGCGCAACTCATCTGCAGCGCCGATCACCGTTGCGTCGCCTGCTCCTCGCTGCAAAATCCCGATGGTCGATGCGTCACGGCTTACGGCCCACAACACCTTTGCGAGGATGGCCTTTGCGTCCCTGGCGTCTGCCACGATCAGAGCGGCTGCACCGGCGAGGATGCGGACAAGATCTGCTCTTTCAATTACTGGTGCGAACCATGCTCCGGTTTCGGCGGCGCCGTGTCCGAGCACGACAACGCCTGCAAACAGGCTTTCACCGAGCTGCATATCTGCGAGGGCGACTCCTGCGTGCCCGGGTGCGGGCTCGGCGTAATGTGCATCGGCGCTAAGGGAAGGGGGACCTGCCTTGCCGGCCAGATCTGCGGAGAGGGTAACCGCTGGCGCGACTGCCTCAACGACGTCGAGTGCGTGGACGCCAGCGGCAACGACAACATGATCTGCAAGGAGACCCTCCCCGGCCCATCGAGGCGCTGCACCGAGGGCTGCGAGCCAGGCGCTTACTGCGCCGTCGAAGGCCCGGACTGCGCGAAAGGCCAGATTTGCGGCGCCGACCGCCGATGGCGAAGCTGCCAGAACGACGATGAATGCGCCGGGGCTTCGGGCAATCCTGACATGATCTGTCAGCAGGAAAATGGGGCCAGCCTGTGCGCCCCTGGTTGCGCACCGGGGGCTCACGACGGCCTGGGGCGCATCTGCGGGGCCGACCACCATTATCGCGAATGCGCCTCGGACGAGGAGTGCGTAATTTCCTACGTCGATATCAACAAGATTTGCGAGCTCAACCAAACGCTGGCGCTGAACCTCTGCACCAACGGCTGCGAGCCCAACGAACCCTGCGACATCGGCGGAAAGAATGGGGTCTGCGGCGCCGACCATCGCTGCGGCGAATGTTCCAGCGACTCCGCCTGCAAGGCAGCCTACGGTGACCCGCGACAAATATGCGAGGAAGGGTTTTGTGAGCTGGGCTGCCAGCAAGGCGAACCCACCTGCCCCGACGGCCTGATCTGCGGCTCGGACAACCGCTGCCTTCCCTGCGCGGACGTGGCCGAAGACTTCCTCTGCGTCTCGGATTACGGTCCGGACCATATTTGCGTGGACGGCGCATGCATCGAAGGCGACTGCCGGAACGACGAAACCTGCCTGAATGACGACGGCAAAATATGCGTGGATTACCATTGCGTCCCCTGCGACCAGGGCCATCTATGCCCAATGGGAATGGTCTGCGCCAACCGCGAGTGCGTGTACGGCAATTGCTGCCTGGACGCAGACTGCTCCCCCGTCGTGGAATGCGGCGGTTCTTTAAGCTGCAACAACCACTGGTGCGAGGGCTGCAACGTGGGCGAGGACTGCTACCCCGAATACCCCTGCCTGGACCCCAGCGGGGCCTGCCTTCCCGACCACACTTGCAAGCCGGTGGACCAGCTCGCGGTGAAGGACGGATTTTGCTTTATCCTCGGCATATGCATGGACCGGGGCACCAATTACGGCGACAACTGCCGCATCTGCTACGACAAGGAGGCCGAGGGCGGGCACAAGAAGGACTGGACTCCCGGGTTATGGAGTCCCAGCCAGGGCTGGCAGCGCCAGAAATGCTACATAGACGGCGTCTGCTACAACATTGGAACCGTCAACCCCGAAATGAGCGAGCAGTCCAACGAGTGTCAATGGTGCGAGCCGCAGCTCGGCCTGCGGCAGACGTTGTTCAACTGGTCGCCGATCGAAGACGGCGGCGTCGAGTTTGGAGACCGGGTCATCTGCCACGACCCGCTGTTCACGGTCCCCGACCCCGTGGTTCCCGGGCAGACGGTCGAGTCAAGCATGCCGGCCTATTCGGGCACGCTGGATACGGGCTACTGCTGGCAAGGAGTCTGTCGCGGCCTGGCCTGGACGCCGTGGCTGCCGCTGGGAATGTCGGGAGCCGGCCACGTGGGAAACGTGACCGTGAACGCCGAGGCCTGCAAGTTCGTGGGGGCCTTCGGCGGCGGTTTCGGAGCGGGCATTCCGCATCCCAATCCCGGCTGCCATGATGAGAGCTGTCCGTAAAGGAGGATCGAGATGAAAAACCAAATCATCCTGATCGCAGCTCTGGTTGTGCTGGCGTCAAGCGCAAGCGCCGAGGTGCCGCAGTTCATCACCTACTCCGGCCGCCTGACGGACGGGACGGGTTGGGGACAGACCTTGGTTGCGTCGTTCGACTTCTCCATTTACGACGCGGCGACAGATGGCTCTTTGCTCTGGACGCAACACTTTGATGCCGTGGCCATTGAGGACGGCTACTTCTCCATCATGTTGGGGGATGGCGAAGACGCCCTGGGCGGCCCGTTGAACGTGACTGCCGTCTTCGCTAGCTACGGCGAGACCTGGATCACGGTGTCGGCGGACGGCTCGGAGGAACTGGAGCCGAGGCAGCCGGTGGGAAGCGTACCGTATGCAGTGGGGACGGATACTTTAGCCGGACATAGCCTTGCGGAGCTGAAGGCTGAAATAAAGGCTGAACTCAAAGAAGAACTTTTACAGTGCCCACCATATTACGAGCGCGTTGACGATGCCACAATTACAGCCACCGGTTATTATTGCAAGCGTGGGGTAGACGAGATGGTGAAGGTGGGGGATTTTTGGATAGACCGATATGAGAACGTCATCGTAGACGAGACTAAATACAACTTCGGCGGCTGCGATGGGTCGGGCGGGACGATATACGGCCAGGACGTGGCCGATCCAGGGAGCGTGTGGGACTCGGTGGGTTTTCCGAGAAACGGGCAGGCGACGACGAAGTTATACGCCTGCTCGGTGAAAAATAATGCGCCAATGCGGAACGTGACCTGGTTCCAAGCGCAGGCGGCGTGCGGGTTTTCGGGGAAGGTACTGCCGACAAACGCGCAGTGGCAGCTTGCGGCGCAGGGGACGCCGGACCCGGATTCAACGCAACCCACTCCGGGCAATGAGAAGTGCAACATCTGGGCGGATAAAGGAAGCAAGCCGTCGGGGTCGCTCTGGGGGCCGCAGAGCGGCCAAACCATTCAATCGGGCAGCGCGGCGCAATGCAAATCGACCTTTGGAGCCTATGACATGATCGGGAATGTTAGGGAGTGGGTGGATATGTGGGGCCAAGCGGGAAAGATCAACACTTCCTTTTCGTGCGGGGCAAATGTTCAGCCTTGGCCGACCAATTATGCTTCAGACGGCACCTGGAATATCAACGGTGAGGCGCACCATGGCACGGATTGCGTGTCGGCAATTCCAGCGGCTGCCATTCGCGGCGGGAACTGGAACCAGGGGGCGCAAGCCGGAGTGTTCGCGTTGTCCTTGACCAGCGCGCCCCCGTACTGGGAACTCAGCTCCGGGTTTCGATGTGCGAGGAAGTAGACCTTGTTTTTGTGCTGCCATGTGCCGAATCCATAACCGGAGAGGCCAAAAATGAAGCGAATCATTCTTGCTCTGGTATTCCTTTCCTTGAGTAGCTTGGCACATGCTCAGGTCCCCGCTTTCATCACCTACTCCGGCCGTCTGACGGACGGCACGTGGGGGCAGAGCTTGGTGGTACCGCTGGATTTCCCCATTTACGACGCGGCGACGGATGGCTCCCTGCTCTGGACGCAGCATTTCGATGCTGTGGCGATCGAGGACGGCTATTTCTCCGTCACGCTGGGTGACGGCGAGAACGCCTTGGGCGACCCCCTGAACGTCACCGAAGTCTTCGCTGCACACGGTGAGACGTGGATCACGGTGTCCGTGGACGGGTCAGATGAGTTGGAACCGAGACAGCCGGTGGGCAGCGTGCCGTACGCGGTGAGGGCGGAGAATTCCGTCAAGGTTAACGGCATGCCATTGGTAGCTTCCTTGAAGGTGGCATTGGGTTACTCAGACAATCTCGGAAACGAAGATTACCTATCAGACGCCGCCTTTACCGCGTACATGCGTAAAGAGTGCCCGCTGGGGTATGAACGTGTAGACGACGCCAATATCACCGCTACGGGCTACTACTGCAAACGCGGCACGGACGAGATGGTGAAGGCGGGGGATTTCTGGGTGGATCGGTATGAGAACGTCATCGTGGATGCGACCAAATACAACTCCGGCGACTGCAATGGGTCGGGCGGGACGATCTATGGCCAGAATAGCACCGATCCGGGGAGCGTATGGGACTCGGTGGGTTTTCCCAAAAACGGCCAGGCGACGCAAAAGCTATACGCCTGTTCGGTGAAAAACAACGCACCAACACGGAACGTGACCTGGTTCCAGGCGCAGGCGGCGTGCGGGTTTTCGGGGAAGGTGTTGCCGACGAACGCTCAGTGGCAGCTTGCGGCGCAGGGGACGCCGGACCCGGATTCAACGCAACCCACACCGGGCAATGAGAAGTGTAACATCTGGGGGGAAGAGGGAAGCAAGCCGTCGGGGTCGCTCTGGGGGCCGCAGGTAAACGAAACGATCCAATCGGGCAGCGCGGCGCAATGCCAATCGACCGTTGGGGCCTATGACATGATCGGCAACGTATGGGAATGGACAGAGGAGTGGAACGGTTTTGTTGCGAATAGCATCGGCGGTCTTCAGCCCGCAGAATTCAACGGGGATGGCTGGATGGATGTGGAGAGCGCGCGGGGCCAGGGGATTTACAGCGGAACGCCCTCGTTTCCGGCGGCCGCCCTTCGCGGCGGGGACTGGAACGATGAGGTAGGGGCCGGGGTGTTCGCGTTGTCCATGGGCAGCGCGCCTTCGAGCTGGGGCAGCAACCTTGGGTTCCGCTGCTGCCGCCGCTAGGAGAAATCCGGGGATGACTGGTTCAGGCGCGCAGAAAATCCGATTTGTCTATCGCGCCCGCCTTGAGGACGGCCCGCAACGTACCTTCGGGCAGGTCGCCGGGATGATGCGGGACCGTGGTCCGGCGACCATCGATGTGCCGCCAGATCTCGTGACTGCCCTTGGCGGACCGGTCGAAATGAAAGCCCAGTTTTCGCAATTTGCGCGCCACGTCGCGGTAGGTAAGGCCAGCCAGGTCTCCCATTACGGCAAGGTGACCGGGACAGAGAGGGAAGATATGATGCCACCCTTGGCCGGCCGGGTAAAGACTTCGGGCAACGGGTCGCCGTGTTCCAGGCAGCTTTCCGCGATTTTGCGGGCGACATCCCGCGCGATTTCCACGGTTTCCTCTATCGTCCGGCCTTGCGCCACCAGGCCGGGCACGTCCGGGCTGGTTGCGACGTATCCGCCTTCGGCTAGTTTATCGAATTCAAGGGCTATAAACGTTTCCACGCTAACCACCTCCATTCAAAGTATAAACTCCCTCCAAGGAGCCGTCAAATGAAACGCCTCCCCTTCCCAACAAGGATATCATCGCTGGTCCCCTTTCTTATTTTCGCAACCGCACAAGCCGCAATCGCCGATGTTCCCGCTTTCATCACTTACTCCGGCCGCCTGACGGACGGCACGGGTTGGGGGCAGACCTTGATTGAGCCGCTGGACTTCTCCATCTACGACGCAGCGACGGAAGGCTCCCTGCTCTGGACGCAGCATTTCGGCAGCGTAGCGATAGAGGACGGCTACTTTTCCGTCATGCTGGGGGATGGCGAGGACGCTTTGGGTGGCGCGCTGAACGTCACGGAGGTCTTCGCCGCGCATAACGAGACCTGGGCTACCGTTTCCGTGGACGGCAGCGCAGAAATGGCGCGGCAGCCGGTGGGCAGCGTGCCGTATGCGGTGAGGGTGGAGACGGCGACCAAGATCGACGGGCTGGATCTGGCAATGCTGAAGGCAGAGATAAAGGCGGAACTGATCGCACAACTTCAGGACTGCCCTCCATACTACGAAAAAGTCCCCGACGCCTCTATTATCGCCACGGGCTATTTTTGCGTGCGTGGCGCGGATGAGATGGTGAAGGCGGGAGATTTCTGGGTGGACCGGTATGAATCGACGATCTGGCAGAACGCGGACTGTACGGGGACGCAGTATGGTGGGACTTCGGACAACTGGACATCGAGCGGTGCCACGGGGACGGATGCGGATTTGGGGTTCTTCCCGCGCAACGGGAACTGGACGGCGAAGCTGTACGCCTGCTCGGTGGTTGGCGTGACGCCTTCGCGGGGGATGACGTTTTTCCAGGCGCAGGCGGCGTGTGCGCTGTCGGGGAAATCGCTGGTGACGAACGGACTATGGCAGGTGGCGGCGGAAGGGACGGTGATTTCGGACTGCAACACGGGGGGAAGTGGTGCTGATGGTTACCACGGGATAGCTCCGGAGGTCACGGGTTCTATGAACGGTCCCGGCACGACGGGGTGCATCAGCAAGTGGGGGGCTTTCGACATGGTAGGCAATTTATGGGAGTGGGTGGATTGGTGGGGTCAGTTTGGACGGACAGTGCACGACATTGCGGGCGGAAACACAACGACAGTGATGGGTTCGGGGGCACTTTACCAGAACTGGCCGACTGGGTATGAATCGGACGGCACCTGGAATATCAACGGCGAAGCCTTCAATGGCGCGAATTTTGTTACGGGAATTCCGGCGGCCGCCCTTCGCGGCGGGGACTGGAGTTTTGCAGCGCAGGCCGGAGTGTTTGCGATAACCATGAACAGCGCACCCTCGGCCTGGGCCAACTACACCGGGTTCCGGTGTGCGAGAAAGTGAACAGTAGGGGGGCTATAATGAAAACTAAAACATGTTTCATGGCTATGATCGCATTCACCTCTGTGCTATCGCTTGCCGCCGCCGAGGTGCCGCAGTTCATCACCTACTCCGGCCGCCTGACGGACGGCACGGGCTGGGGGCAGACCATGGTGGTTCCGCTGGACTTCTCCATCTACGACGCGGCGACCGAGGGTTCTTTGCTCTGGACGCAGCATTTCGGCAGCGTGGCGATAGAGGACGGCTATTTCTCCGTCATGCTGGGCGATGGCGAGGATGCCTTGGGCGACCCCTTGAACGTCACTGGGGTTTTCGCCGCCCACGCCGAGACCTGGATCACGGTGTCCGTGGACGGGTCAGATGAGTTGGAGCCGCGCCAGCCGGTGGGGAGCGTGCCGTATGCTGTGAGGACCGAGACGGCCGTCAATTTGGGAGGCGATACGCTGGGCACGCTAAAATCGCTGCTAGACATGGAGAATATGGACAACGCCAGCTTCGCTCTCAACCTGCGCAACGCCATTACAAAAGACTGCCCGCCTGACTACGAGCGTGTGGACGACGCCAGCATCCTCGCCACGGGCTACTACTGCAAGCGGGGATTGGACGAGATGGTGAAGGTGGGGGATTTCTGGGTTGACCGATACGAGAGTACGATCTGGCAGAATGCGGATTGCACGGGGACGCAGTATGGCGGTGCTGCCGACAATTGGACCTCCTCCGGTGCGACAGGGACGGATGCGGACTTGGGGTTCTTCCCGCGCAACGGGAACTGGACGACCAAACTTTACGGTTGTTCGGTGAAATACGTGACTCCGAGCCGGGGGCTGACGTTTTTCCAGGCGCAGGCGGCGTGCGGGCTGTCGGGGAAGTCACTGGTGACGAATGGCCAATGGCAGGTTGCGGCGGAAGGGACGGTGATTTCGGACTGCAACACGGGCGGGACCGGAGCGGACGGGTACGATGGAGCCGATCCGGAGGCCACGGGTTCGATGAGCGGTCCCGGTACGACGGGGTGCATCTCGAAATGGGGTGTGTTTGATATGGCGGGGAACGTGTGGGAATGGGCAGATTTGTGGGGTCAGGCGGGCCGCGACATGTCGATAGCTCAAGGAGCGAATGCGCAACCCTGGCCGACCGGGTATGGGTCGGACGGAACCTGGAATATCAACGGGGAAGCGCTTGACGACTCTGCCTGGAAGACTGGCCTTCCGGCGGCCGCCCTTCGCGGCGGGCTCTGGTCCTATGCGGCACAAGCCGGAGTATTCGCGGTGCTCTTGACCAACGCGCCCTCGAACTGGGCCAGCGGCCTCGGGTTCCGCTGTTCGAAACGATGAAAAAAAGAGGCCAGCATGAGGATCATTTGCCTGTTCCTGCTCGTCTTCCTGTTGCTGGGCAACGGAAGCGTCTCAGCCCAGGAGGCGGCGCATCCAGATCAAGAGCCCTTGGCGGTAGCCGTGCCGCCAATCCGCATCACCAGCGAGACGCTCAAGAAACGCAGGGATCTCGACGTCGAGGCGCTCACCAACATCGCCGCCAAGGAGGCGCAGGAGACGGGCGGCTTCCGCGCTATCAGCTACGAGGATGTGCGCGCCGTGCTCGATGTCCGCGAGAAGCAGGACCTGCTCGGCTGCGACAGCCAGGAATGCCTGGTCGAGATCGGCGACCTGCTGGACACGGATTTCCTGCTCTCCCTGAGCCTGGGACAGGTGGGCGACACCTACGTGGCCAACGGCGTCCTGATGGATCTGCGCACGCGCCAGGTTGTCCGCCGCGAAGCCGAGGAAGCGCCCTTCGAGCGCTTGATCCGCGAGGTGGTGCGGCTGGTGGTCTGCAAAATGGTGACCGGGCCGGAAACCGGGCCGCGGGGTACGCAGACGGACGAGAAAATCTGCCCGATTCCCCAACTGACGAAGGAGGAACAGGCCGCCCTCGAAGAGCGCCGCTCCGAGCGCGACGCCAGGGGGCGTGAGCGCCTGGCCGTGGCCGACGTGCGCTATACCGGCGAGGGCGGGATCGACACCAAGGCCTTGACCGGCCTGGTGGGCAGCACCATCGAAAGCCTGGGGCGTTATGGCACCATTACGCAGAACGATGTCGCCAAGATGCTCGATTTGAAGCAGCAGCAGCAGCTTGTCGGTTGCGAAAGCAAGCAGTGCATCGTGGAGGTGGGCGCGGCATTGGGCGCAAAATACATGGTCACCTGCGATATCGGCTTGGTGGAGGGAACCCACGTGGTGACCGCCACGCTGATCAACGTGCCCGATTCGGCCGTGGACAACCGCGTATCCGTGCTTGCGGCTGATGAGGCGCAGGTCCTAGAAGCCGTGCGCGTGGCCACGCTCAATCTGTTCGGCGCAAACAAGGAACTCACACCGGCCATCGAAAAGCGGGATGAGCTTCCCACCAAGTTCTACCGCTATGGCAAGTGGGGATTCTTGGCGGGAGGTGTGGCGGTCACGCTCGGCGTAGGCATGGGGGGTTCCCTGCTTGCCGTGGACGCCCGCGACAAAGCCGACAGCGCGGATACGCCATCCAAAGTCAATCGGAACCTGGAAAACATCGACAAGTACAACGACATGGCGCTGGCCGGCTACATCATCGGCGGCGCGCTGGTTGGCACGGCCGTGGTCTTTTTCGTGCTGGACGCCGTGCAGACTCCTTCAGGCTACGAGGAGCCGCCGCCGGAAGAAAGCGAGAATCCGGGGCAGGGAGAATCGGGGAACGAAAGCACGCCCGCCGTGGGGTTGGGTACGGACGGCAAGGACTGGGTTGTCCAGGTCGGATGGCGTTGGTAGGAAGTGCGACATGAAGACAGCTATGTATGCACTCGTGCTGATCCTCCTCGCCGGCTTGTCTTCCTGCGTCGCCAAACCGCTGGGGGAAGGCGAACCGTGCAACAAACACGGTCTTTGCGCTGAAGGACTGGTATGCAATGCCGTCGCCAATATCTGCGAAGCGGCGCAGAGTCTTTATTGCAGGCCAGGCGACACGCGGGGATGCGGTACGAGCGAGGGCGAGTGCATGTCGGGCGTGCAGGCATGCGATACAGACGGGACTTGGGGCGGCTGCGGCGGAAGCGGTTACGTAGGTCCGGAGGAAGAAGACTGCGATGGCCTGGACAACGACTGCGACGGCCGGACGGACGAGGTTGAAGAACTGAGGGCTCCCACCTGTTCGCTGACCGAAGGCGTATGCAGAGGGTCCATACAAAGCTGTGGCGGCGACAAAGGTTGGCAAGACTGCACGCAGGATGCCTATGCCGACCATGCCACAAGCAATGGTAAGGTCTACGAAGCGGCAGAAACCCTGTGCGATGGCCTGGATAACGACTGCGACGGATTCACCGACGAGATGGAACACATGCAGCCGCCCGAGTGCGAAAACCAGCGGGGCGTTTGCGCCGGAGCCATAATGATATGTGCCGGAACCGGTGGATGGGCGGCTTGCACGGCGTCTGAATACGATGCCCATGACGGCAACTATGAAAGCCTGGAGACTCTTTGCGACAGACAAGATAACGACTGCGACGGCGAAACCGATGAAATCACGGCGAACAGCGTCGAGCATTGCGGGGAATGCGGCAATCCCTGCACGGGCAGCTATACGGAATGCGTCGGGGGATTTTGTCATAATCCCGACGGCGATTCCGTCCATTGCGGTTATTCGAAAGGAAGCAAGGACCGAGGCGAGATGTGTTTCGTGGCCGGTGGAATCTTCACTGTCGGTTGCAGCAACGGAGATCAGGATTGTCCGGAAGAAAGCCAGCCCGCTCACGACGTGACGCTGTCCGCCTATTACATCGACAGACACGAAGTGACCAACCGTCAGTATAAAACGTACCTGGACGACAACCCTGATTCGCCGGCGCCTGCATGCAGCAACGGCTCGTCAGTGTGGAACGAAACTTCACGCAATTACACTGCCGGAGTGGGCGAGCAGCCGGTGGTGTGCGTCACGCACGAGCAGACCCTTGCCTACTGCACATGGGCGGGAAAGTCCCTGCCTACCGAAGCGCAGTGGGAGGCGGCCGCTCGCGGCCTGGGTAGCGCAACATATCCTTGGGGAGAAGACGCTCCCTCTTGCGACGTGGCGGTTATGAACAACGATGTGGACGCCTGCGGCGAGGAGGGCGCGGATTCGGTGCTGGATGTTTGCTCGCGGCCGGTGGAGCATAACGGCAATCCTTACGACCTGTGCGACATGGGCGGCAACGCTTGGGAGTGGGTGGCCGACTGGTATGCCCCTTACACGGCTGATCTCCAGGCGGATCCGTCAGGCCCGGAAAGCGGCGACTACCGCATCTGGCGCGGGGGGGCATGGAACGAGAGCGCTCCCAGGAACTTCACTGGCTTTTTCCGCCGGCCCGCCCCGGCCGACGCCGCTACCACGACCAACGGGTTCCGCTGCGCTATATTTCCAGTGCAGATTGAAATTCGCTGAGGCGAATCTATCGGCACTTGGATGTTGCTCCCTTCCCAGAAAAATGGGCTATTGCCCGATCGTCCGCACGAGGCGGAAGCCGAAGCTGGCATAGCGACTGCCAGGTGAGAAGTTGCCGCGAAACGCCGAACGGCAGATCTGCGCATAGTGGCTCCAGTGACCGCCGCGTAAGACGCGGTTCGGGCCAGATGTCGCTCCCGTCGGGTCGGTGCTCGTCCCAGGATATGTCCCGTACCAATCCCATGCCCATTCATGCACATTTCCGCTCAAGTCATACAACCCCCAAGCGTTTGCCGCCTTGCCACCTGCCGGATGCGTGTTGTTCGTGTTCCCGCAGTACCACCCGATCGCGTTCAGATTCGCATCCTCCGGTGTACAGTCTGTATACGTGATACCTCCATTGTAGAAAGCCGTCGTGCTCCCAGCCCGTGCCGCATACTCCCACTCCGATTCCGTTGGCAATCGATAGCCTTGACAGTCCTGGGGTTTGCTTACTCCGTTCAACGTCACCGACGTACAGGTGTATGTCTCGCTTTCACAAGTAGACATATTTGCCGCGCAACCACCCCCGATCGTCCCCGTGCATCCGCTCAGCACATAACACGGCGTCAAACCCGCCTGCATCGAAAGCTCGTTCGCATACGCCAGCGCCTCATACCAGTCCACCCGCTCAACAGGGCAGTTTGTACCGCAGTCCGCCCCATCCGCGCTTGGACCGAACCAACTCGGATTATTGCCGAAGGCCGCGAACCACTCTCCCTGCGTCACCTCATATGGCATCATCTCAAAGTCATACGTGAGCGTGACGTGATGTAGCGTCTCGTTGGTGCTCCGACCCAATTCAGCCGTACAACTGCCTGTATACCCTGCCGGCCCTGGGCAGCCTTCCGGCGAGCCCATCCAGAACGAGCCTGCATCGATGCGCACCCAACCATCGCACAGGTCGCCCAAGCCGTTTCCGTCCGCATCGCTCTGGTCGGGGTTGGCGGCGAAGGGACAGTTGTCGTCGCACAGAAACGCTGGTGCGTCGGCCGCCGTGCAGGGATTGTCGCCGCAGGCAAAAGAACCGTCGCCGTCATCGGGGACGCCATCGCCGTCGTTGTCCAGGGGAGAGGTCCCATCCTGTTCGGTCAGCGTGCCTAATGACCAAGACGCCAACGGGTAATGCAGGAACTCGTCGGGCTCAAGCGCACGACTCATGACGCGGGTAGAGTCGATGCGGCCGTTGAAATGTTGGCTGGACAAGCGGTGTGAACCGATGTACAAGGGCAGTCCAGCCCCGCTGATACCACCGCTATTCTCGGCTATCATTGCTTGTTTGGAGTAGCTTACCCACATCGACATCCCGGCATGACCAAAGAGGAACTGTACCGGATAGAATTGATCCTTACTCCATGTTCCTCCGTTGCTGAAGATGTCGTAGGAGGTGGAGTTAGACAGAGCGTCAATCCTGAAATTTAGTTTTGCTTGCGTTCCAATGCCCACATAATAATCATTCCACCAGCCAGGCTCTTCTTTTGACAATATCATTCCGTCGGAAGGCTGCACACCGTTGATGTCGTTACCTGGTTGAAATACCAGTTCAATGGACCCATCATCAACGTGCAATTCCTCGGAATCGGCAATCTCCACGTCGCCATGCGAGGCATCGTATTTCAAAGCCGTCCCCTCGGTCCCGCTCACCCAAATCGGCATGCCAGAACCGACAACCATTAGAGAACCGTTGTTTTTGTTCACGCTGCTATCCACCGCCAACGCCCCGCTCCCCTCGTTGAAGCGCCACCAGCCGGCATATCCCGTAGCGGGAGAGAGCAGGCCGTAATGCTCGGTGGTTCCATCCAGGGCGGTAAGAATGGGAAGCCGTTGAACGGCCGAGGCGTTTTTCCAATTCAGATAGTAGGTCAGCCAAGGATAGGAACCGGATGGGTTCGGCTCCGTGCTGGCGAAGAAGCGCACCGTCGGCACGCCCGGATTGGCTCGGCGGTAGATGTACTCGGGCGACTTGGCGACGGAGTGGATAAGGACGTCGTCGATTTTGCCTTGCAGCAGCTCGGCGCCAGGAGCGGCCTGGCAGTCGGCTCCAAGACAGAGCCGCGACGTCACGTCGACATTGGAAAAAGACGGACTCGCCGGAGAATTCGGATTTTCAAGGCCATCGATGTACACACGAACATGAGAGGAATTGACGGAAAGGTATTCATACACGAAGGCCACATGGTGCCAAACTTTCAGCGATAGCGGCGCATCCGTGATCACCATGCCGCCGCCGCCGCTACCGGTATCCGGATCGGCCCAGGCGCGCACCGTACCATCGGGAAGGATGCCGATCTCGTAGCCTCCGTCGCCGTCGTCGTGCGAAATCACGTTCGCTTCCACCGGCCCAGGAGGCAGGGCATATAAATAAACCCAGGTCTCCACCGTCAGCGAACCCACCCCCGGATTGGGAGCATGGTCTTCATCCAAATAGAGGTATCCGCCATCGAAGGAAGCCGCTTGCAACGCTTGTCCAAATCGCTCCTTCTCAAAGGTATATTGGCCGCTGGACTGTAGGTCGCGACCGCCGGAGGCAGTATCTTCCAAATTCCCATCCAGCTTCCAATAGGCGACCACTCCGCACAAATCTTCCCGGTCGGCGATGTGGGGGATCTGGTTGATGGGAGTCGAATTGTACTCGGTGGGGCAAGGCGTATCGCTGTGCGGACGGGGACCGAGAATTTCATATGGGACAAGATGCTCGGTCGTCGCGCCCGAAATCGTGGCGCTCTTCTCGGTCACGCGGATATCATCGAAGTCGGCTTGCGCGCCGGGGCTCGTAAGGGCGCCATACGGCGCATTTGATTCGTAGTAGGCTCTGATTTCGTCGGGCGAGAGGGCACGGTAGAGGAGAAGGACGTCGTCGATGGAACCGTTAAAAGGTGATGGTGTCCCTTCAAAATATCCAATCCCAAAGCACAAATCGTGATCTGTCGACGAAATACTTCCCGAACCAAATCCGCCGGAGCTTTCGAACTTCCCGTTAACCCACAATTCAACATTTCCCGCGGCCTTGCGTCCCAAAATAAAGTACCATTGGTTTGCAGTAAAAGTAGTTAAGCTCCAATCTCCCCTGTAAAATCCATCATTAAGTGGACCGCCAGTAAGACTTCCGTCGCGACCGCCAAATATCATTTTACCTTCGCTTGACATTGTAAATTCCCACCCATGCCCACCATAATGTGCGACTGGATCACATTTCTCTATCTCAGAAGCTTTCATCCAAAATGAAACTGTGAAGTCGCCGGTTCCAAACTGAATGGTACTATTATTCGGAACGCAAACCGCATCATCAACGCCGTCAAAGGAAATCGCTCCAAGTTCATCTTCAAATGCTCCAAAGCTGTTACTTGGCGACCCTATCACCATCCCATTATTCCCATTCCCCGAATAATCCAGTGCCTGACCGCCATCTAATTTCCAGTACCCCGCGATCGAATCGTCAAGAATGCCGTTAGCCAACGGGATTTCCATCGGCTCCTGCGTTCGCCGCCACGTCGAACCGGCCCCACCCTGAGACAGAGTGATTGTCCGCTTGGCCAGATAATTGGTTCCGCTCCATGCCGAACACATTGTCGCATCGTTGTCGGGGTTCCAGACCGTCGGGCACGTATCGCTAGCCGAAAGCACATCGTGATCGAAATCCTGCGCCTGACCCGCGCATACGCCGCCCGCCGTGCAGATGTCCGATGTCGTTACGATGTTCCCGTCATCGCAGGATTCGCCGGAAGAAAGAACGGTCCAGTCCTGCCAGTTGGAAGCGTGGACGCATTTCTGGCAGGAACCGTTGCCGGTTGCGGCTTGCAGAGCCCCTTCCGAAACGCAGGCGCTCGAGATTAAGCATCCGGCGGTTGTGCCAATGGCCACACAGTTCCCGTCAGAGCAACCGGTATTCGTACAGGCATAAGCGTCCGAACAAATGTTGGCATTGTCATTGGGATAGGAGCACACACCACTCTGGCATACGTTATCCGTGCATGGATTGCCGTCGTCGGAGATCGCGCAAACGGCTCCGTCGTCGTTGGTCCAGGCGGTCTGGCTTGCCGCCGGATCGCAGACAACGCAGCCATCCGAGTCCAGCAACTCCCCTTCATCGTAGCAGATGCCCGCTATGAGACAGGTTTGCGCGGTCAGCACATCATGGGCGCAAACGCCTGAACTGTTGCAGAGATCTTGAGTGCAGGTTTTGCCATCGTCCGTGCAGGTCTCTCCTTGATGGGCGGCGAGATCGTGGTAACACTGATGCGTCGCCGTGCTGCATGCGGGTTCGGAGCATTCCATGCCATCATCGACCAAATCGGCGCAGCCGGCGGCGCTCACGCAGTCCACGCAATCGCCGGCCAGGCATTGGTCCAGCGTGCCGCAGGCGCTCTCGTCGGGCTTCTTGGCGTCGGTCGGACACTGATCAGAGGCATTGCAATACTCTGGTAGATCGCACTCGTTCGCGGCGGCGCGGCAGAGCGTGCCGGAGGGGCAGATGCACTGCCCGTTGGCGTCGCACGTCAAGCCATCCTCGCATGTCCCGCAGGTTCCCCCGCAGCCGTCGTCGCCGCATTCTTTGCCGGAACAGGAGGGCACACAAGGAGCCCAGTTATAGAAACTCACGTTATCTATCCAGCCGATTCCGGAACCACTGCCGATTCGAAGGTTGTATGGCGGATTGACTCCCGACCGCAACGGCCCCCAACCCGGAGTAAGAACGTCATCCAGATAAAGCCAAGCGTAGCGTTGATCGGCATCGACGATTAGATCAATTTTGTACCACCAGTTGTAATAAATCGGAACGATCGGATCGGTAGATAAGCCGCCTAATGCGTCACTTCTCATTTCTCCGTAACCCAGTTCACCATAGCACGCATTACCGCCGGATCCGTCCAACGCTAAAATGATTTCTCCGACATGGCAACTAGTGCCGCTTTCGTTGCTTCCGGAAGCCTGCAAATACGCCGATAGTCTGAAAACTCCGGTGGAAGGCACGGAACAGCTAGAGTTGTCGAACTCTGCGGCCGTGCAGCCGGAGCTTGCTCCGGAAACCTGCAATGCTCTCTGCGACCCTCCGAACGCCGGGCTGCCGACAATTTTATTCCTTTCGGGATGTGATGCAGCCTCATACCCAGCCGTCCAATCCGACGGATATTGACCGACCGTTTCCTCTTCAAAATCATAACTACACGTTTGTATCCAATTCTGTATACTCAATGAATATGGGCACGAATCCACGCAGCGCCCAAAACTGCACGCTTTCGAAGCATCGCAATCCCCGCAACTCCCACCGCAGCCGTCGTCGCCGCATTCTTTGCCGAAGCAATCGGGAGTACAAGACCGCACACAACGGACATCAAGACGGCTGGCTTTATAATGATAATGCACATTACCTGTACCAGAATGAATTAACCACGCGATGGTCCCATAATCCAGTGCTGTCGTTGAGGACCAGTAGTCGCATAGGGCGTCTGGCTGTTCTGGAGGATTAAGACACGGTTCCACCAACTCCGGAGGCAAATACATTCCTTCCTGGCCAGGGCCGTTAAACTCGGAACAGCCCCCGCAGGAGTCATCCCGGCATGACCACTCCAGGCACTCTCCGTCAGCAACATTGCAGCTCCCGCCCGTCTGCACCGCCGGACAGCCACGAATCATTGTTCGCCATTCCGAGATTGTCGGCAGCCGCCAACCGGTCCCTGAGAGATTCAGATTTTGGCAGTGCGTGATTGCATCATTCCACTCAATCGCCCAGCCCGTTGGTTCCTGTTGCCATTGTAAGCCCGTGGTCAGGTCCGTGCAGACACCGCCGGTGCAGAACAATTCGTTATCGACCTCTTGGTCGGTCTCAGTTTCAAATTCTTCATCCCCATCCGCCATTTCTCCCTGGCACGTCCCCCCTGTTTGGCATTGGTCGTTCTGAGTCGCAACGTTGCCGTCGTCGCAAGGTTCGCCTGAGTCGAGGGTAGTCCAGTGCGTGTTATCCGAAATAGCATTGCACGACGAACAGGAACCGTCTCCCGTTGTAGCTAGGGTCGCTCCGTCGTCATAGCAGGAGTTGGAAATCAAGCAGAAGCCGCTTTGGATTGTGTTCGTACAGCCGCTTGCCATGCAGGTGTCTGTTGTGCAGTCCTTCGAATCATCGCATAAAGCATCGTTCGGCGTTCCATGGCATTCACTGCCCGAACAGACGTCAGCCTGGGTGCAGGCGACGTTGTCGTCGCAAGGCGCGGTCGTGTTTAAGTCGGCGCAGTCGTGGATCCCCCAGTCATAGTAGCCCAATTGGCAAGGCGGATTATTGTCGGAACAGAAAGGCGCGACCGTTTTGAAAGCGATTGGGATTGCCGCCGCCAGTGCCACGCCGTTGGCGTCTTTGAGCCCAGTTTTAAGCGTGAACGTATACTCCCAACCGGGTACGAGATGATCGGTCGGTGTGAAGAGCAGGGTGCGGTCGCCATCGGCGGAAACCACGCCCGCCGCCGATTCATCACCGCGCTTCAATGAAACGTTTGCCGCTATGAAGGTATCGAGGTCCATCGGTTCGGAGAAGATCGCCCGCATTGTGACCGCCGTGCTCACCTCGACTTGATTGTTGCCCGGCAGGGAAGCCACGAGATAGGGCGGCGTCATGTCCTGGCTGGGGAGGGTTATTGCGAAAACGGCGATGCCGCCATCGATCAACGGCTGGGTTAATGAAGCAGAGAGGCCCGCGCCAGGCTGAATGGCATCGACGGTCACGTCGCCCGCCGGGACGTAGTCGATGCGGAAATTTCCGTAGTCATCGCACTCACTGAAGCGGCTGGCTCCGCCGGATGAGGAAGAAGCGACCACGTTGCAATCCGTGCATGGATCGCCATTCCCCAAACGCACGATGCCCGCGACCGTGCCATAGTTTTGGGGCCCGATGACGAGATCGGGGAAAGAGACCGTGGTCTCTTCGCCCAGGATAATGGCGTCATGAACGAAAGTGCCGTCGAGAAGATTGTCGGCAAAGGCGCCGAGCAGCAAGGGCACGCGCGGAGCGGTCCGAACGTTGAGTGTATAGCTTCCGTCGAGCCCGGTAGTCCGCGTTAGTGTAGGTGGCGGATAGAAGCGCATTACCTTCGGCGGGATGGGTAAAGGTTGGCCGTCCGGGTCGGTGACTCGGCCATTCACGGTGTAGTTCGTCGATCCCTGGAGCGAGAAAACCACGATCCCGGAGGTTGCAATGCCCATTCCTTCGGCATTGGTCCAGTACTGGCCCGGAGCGTCAAGCACCATCACGCCCGAGTCCACCCACTCGGCGCTGTAATTCCCGCTTTCGGATAGAGTCCAGACGCGAATGATCGACTCCGAGGTCAACTCCCATTCATTGGGGATGATGACCCTCGCCGGCGGATCAAGCTGGAGACCAAAGGGAAGGATATACATCAGTGCCAGCGGCACACCTTCGTCTGCGTATGTAAGGGGAATGGCACGAAGATCCATGCGCCCGAGGGCGATCGTTGTCCGGCCATTTTGCGCCTCCAAGCCGACCAGACTCCGCTCGCCGCCCTGGGGAAGGAATTCGGCTCCTGCGTTCTCCCAGCCGTCGATGGGATAGGATCCGCCTTCGTCGTCCAAGGGGAATGTGTTGGCATCGAGCTTTTGCAGAAAGACCACGATCTCCTGCTGTTCCGCGAAGTTGATTCGCTCATAGTGGTTTGAGTAAGGTCCGCCGGCCGCAACCGAACCGTCCACCTTGAGCCAGTGGTGGGCGTCGTCCACCGGGATGCTGGTGAATCGGAATTGCCCGGAGGTATCCGTTGTCGCCGTGGTTTCGAAATCGGAAATCGTTACTTGCGCGCCTTGGACAAGCTGCTCGATATACCCCCCTTGATCGTCTGCGATCAAGGCGATGACCAGCCCGACGAAGGATTGGTCCGGGCTGACGGCGGCGCCGGTCACGCCGACCACAAGATCCGAGTCGCCTTCCTTCATGGGGGAATAGGAGAACTTGACCTCCGTGTCCACATCCCCCTGCGCCGGATTCCATTGGAGCGTGACGAATTGGAATGCGCCCGGCGGGATTTCCACATCGTCGGCGTAAGACACCGTCGCCGCAAGCCGGGTCGCATCGAACCCATGCGGCGGGGAAACGGAGAGAGCCACATCTCCTTCATTGCGGATGACGAAAGAGTGGATTACGGGCTGCTCGTTGAGCAGATGCTGGCCGAAGTCGATCTGGGCCTCCGATGCGGCAAGCCTGGGATTGGTCGCTTCCAACTCAACGTCATGGTCTTGCTCCAGGTCGATGTCGCCGTCGGTGGCCGTGTCTTCCTCGTCTCCATCCTCCTCGGTCTCCGGTAGGATTCTACAAACGGGTTCTCCCTCACAACGGAGGCCGGCGGCGCACACCTGCACGGCTTCCCATCGCTCGCCGTTCGAGCATTCTTCGATGTAGTCGTAGCCAAAGAGGCTGCCACAACGACGGTCGTCTTTCGTACAAAGCTCGTAGACGACGTCAACCAAAACGGTCGTCGCCTCGGTTTCATGGCCACCCTCGATTTCAATCGCCCCCACAACCCCTTTCTGGATCTCTTTTCCGTCGGGATTGAGTCCCCAGATGGTGAACGTATAATTCCCTTCCCGAAGCCGATTTATGACGATCTCGTCCGTCATCATATCGGCTACTGGATAATCCAAAGAGGTCTCGTGGCCGTCCGCAAAGAGTGAAACCTTCACGGTCTGCGTCTCATCTCGGTCCAGATTGATCAGGGTGATCTTCAAGTCGCCATCGGTGCGGCTAGGGCTGCACGCCCCAAACACTAGTCCCATCACCAGGATGATCGCGAGCCATAATCCGAGTCTCAAAGGAACCTCCCGCTACAAAATGACTTGTTACTCAGGCATACGAGGGTGGCGCAGATTTGGGCTAAATATTTTCTGCTTTTTCAAAACGTCGTACTTACCCCCGTTATCGCTCCCCCAGGCATCACTCCGACCAGCGGTTGAATGGTCTGAGCGAGGCCGCCGTCTTCACTGGTGTTTCCGGAATAGTCAGCCGTGACGAAACAGTAAATCGACACCCCGAGCAACGCCGCCCCCGCGCCGTACAGTCCGATGGCGGCATAGCTATAGGTTCTCGCATCGTCTCGATAAGTACTGTTGTACACCACTTCTGTTTCGTATTTATGCGCACGATCGATGGCGAAATGGGTTAGTACCCCGCCGCCGGCGATGGATCCAAGGCCGACCACGAGGGATACCCAGGCTACCGGTGTGCGCCAATTTACGGGTCGTGTTTCTTGGATGGTGGTTTCATCCAATCCAGATAACTGCTGAGCTTCGGGAACATTCGAGGGCAGGTTCGAAATGGTGCCGGCAGTGACGTTGATTTCGATCGACTTTTCTTCTAACGTGGGATGTTCCAGTTTGATGGTCCAGGTTCCTGTGTTCAGACAAATTGGCTGAGGTAGCGGCGCTTCGCCTTCCATTTGCCCACCCACAACAATCTTCGTCCCGGCGACCAGATCGGGGCCGTCGATGTAACCCAGACCGCGCTGTCCGAAAAGGCGTTGGACCGCCGTGCGGGTCACGGGCAGGAATTGATTGGCATCGCCGCCAGTGAAACGCTCCTGCTGGCGAGCGATGGTCTTAACCTCGCTGTTGTCAACGAGGGAGAGGTTAAGCAAGTAAGTGTCGCCCAGCTTGCCCACGGACCCGTTGACAACGTAGCGCGCTCCCACGGCGGCGGAGACTTCCGCCATACAGGAAGTGCTATCCTCGCACCGAACAAGTTGTTTTTGCTCCTCCAAGGACAGCAATTGCTCCATTTCATTGTAACTGTAGATGCGGTCGAAGAGCTTAAGCGCCTGGATCTCGGCTAAGGTCACGTCGCTTAAAATCTTCGCCATGCCAGGATCGACAAGATCAGGCCGGATTTTAAAGACAGCGGCCGTTCCGAGCTTCGGACGCAATTCTTTGGGAACGGGTTCGACTTCAGTCTTAATAGGCGCTTCTTCCACGGGAACTTCCCGCAGGGCGGCAACGAGACCTTCATAAAAGTTTTTGCCGAAAGGTTGGGCAAAGAGATCTTTTCTAAAGGTCTCCTCAACCGAGCCCCGCGAGGCGAGGCGCATGGATCGCGAGGGAACATTAGCGAGCGAGACCGCCGAACTCTCCTTGCTCGGAATCAGGTATTCCAGGCTCTGGATATCGTTACGCAGGAAGTAGTGCTTCGCAGGTAGAAGCGTGAGGACCACCGGCTGTTCGGCCGTTTTGTTGAAATCCGCATATCGCGTCCCCTTGCTGTCTTCCAGGTAGAATTTTCCCTCTGTCTCTTTCGGCACCATGAGTGTCGTTGCTTTGGCTACTGCATCCATGTCGAAAAGGGGATGATTGCGGTCCTGCGCGGGGGGAGCTACGAACACCCTCAGCTTGGCTTTGGCGTCCGTTACTTTATGATTGGCTGCCTCAATGAAAGCCTGAAGTTCGGAGTAAGAGATCTTTCGATCGCCATTTACGTCTGCACCACCAAGAAGTCCCGAGCGCACCTCGTGAGAAAAAATACCGCCTTGGTATAGCGTCCATTCGTGCGCTTCCGCCTCGGACGAGGTCGAGAGCACCACGCCGGTTTGGGGGTAGTTCGCCAAATCCTGTTCGGCGAAAAAGGCAGCCGCTTCCTCACGCTGGACGCCCGATTTATCCGGCTTCCAGCCTTCTTCCTCCCCGCGCCGCTGGACGAGAAAGTAAGCGTTGCAGGCGTCAATGAGCAAGTGATTGAAGCTGGCAGGACTTTTCTTCAGCACCTGCTCGTACAGATCGGTGCGGGTCAGCATCCCATCCTGGAGCGTTACGGCTCCTTCTTTCCCCGGCAACAAGCGGCCGTGGCCGGAATAGACGAGCACGAACTCAGTCTCCACGTCAGGCAGGCTGCCTTTTTGAATCTGAGCGAAGATCAGATCAAGCGCCCGGCGGAACTGAGCCACCGTGGGAGGCTCAGTTTTCTTCGCCACTTTGGGAAACCGCCGCTGCGTCTCCTTGTCCATCACCGTCAGCAGGATGGCTTTCTGAGCGGCCCTCTCGAAGATCTGCCAGTTGCGGACGGCGTCATCGTCGGCGAATTGCAGGGGCAGCATATCCTCCATCGGGGCGCGGTTGGTCCCGACAACAAGGACGTAGAGCCGAACCTCCTTACCCCAAGCAAAAGGCTCAAACAGGACAAGGGCAATCACGATTCCAAGGATGAAGATAGAGATCTTTGTCATTCGGCTACCTTCTATTCCGTGAGTTGCGCTTCGAAACCCTGTTGGTAAACGTCGTTTCTTTCAAGCGGCAGCGACAATACGTCTTGCCTCGCGCGGGCGGCGTCAAGCGCCCGGCTGATTTCATCTTCAGTCACCGGGTGTTCGGAGAACACGACGAACATGCGCATCAAGCCGAGACGATGGTTTACAGATAGCCGTATGCTCTCTCCAAACAGCTTCTCAGCGACTCCTGTCGGCGCCGGACGGCTTTCCCCCTCGCCCGGCTCGGGGAAATACCAAAGACGACGTCCCGCGTCGTCCATACCGACAACATAGATGTACTTCTTCTTGGTGGTCAGGTTTGTCAGTGCAAGTTGGAATTCGCTGTTGATGCTACATTTTTCAGGGGCCTCCGTCAAGAACGGTGGCCGATCAAGCCGGGTGACCTTAGCTGCCCTGCCCTTTCCTTCAATACAGAAAAGAAAGAGATGAGTCTCGTAAGGTTCTTCACTACCGCGGGGAGCGAAGAGCGACTTCGGGATAGACGAACCTTGTTGCCCTGATAGGCGGTACAACAGCGGCGCAGCAAGCAGGACTAATATTATCGGTATCGCGAAGGCCAGCCGCCAGCCCCAGGCCGACCAAGAGAATTCCTTCTCGGCGGCTGCGCCGACTCGGTGCAAAACGATCTTCCCGATCCGTTCCGTATCGAAGTGCGTCCAGGGTGGATCGGTTGGCGGGATACCGCACAAGGCGCGCTCAATAGCCATCAGGCGTTCGAACTCGCGTTTGCCGGCGGGATCGGCGGCCAACCCTTTGAGCAGCGCCAAACTATCCTTGGCGGACATTCTCCCCCTAAACCAGCTCTCGATCTTTGCGCGTGTTCGGTTCATCTCACACCTGCGAAAGCCAGGGCCCAAAGGCCACCAACGCCCAGCTTGCCTAAAAGGTTATCGACATAGCCCGAGCCTTTGAAAAACCTGATCGCCTTTTTGCGTATCTGGTCTTCCAGCGTCCTGACTCTCATCCGCGAGCAAGTCAACTCCGTAGCCGTCTCCCGTTGTGATAAGCCCTCCTGGAACCTCTCCTCGACGATGCGCCGCTCTTCTTCCGACAACGTCTGGAGAAATTCTTTGACCAGCCTTGCGAGTTCAGCTGCTTCGACTTGACTGTCCGGGGGAGTCAGGTGTTCACAGGTCGGGTGGGCCGCTGCGTATTCACCAGTGCTGACATCTTCCAAGGAAAAATGGTTGGGCTTGTTCGTTGCTGCCCGTAGTTCATCTATAACGATGTTTCGAGCGATGGTCAGGAGGTAGTTTTCGTATGGACGAACGCCGTCGTACTTCAAGCGGGCCGATTCGGAGAACGCTCGGGCGAAAGTTTCTTGGACTGTATTCTGTAGATCATAGCTTGTTTTATAACCATGGAAACGATAAAGAATGCCTTCCCTAGAGATATTAAAACCTTTAGTTAATAATTCGATCACACTATGCAGGTAAGTTTTGTAGACCGCTTCCTTGGCCAACGTCTCGCCGTTGCGGAAGCGCATGAGCAGATCTCGGTTTTGGGTCAACAGCGACATTGCGCCTCCCCGAGGGAGATAACGCCCTATTTTCGTATACGGTCATCTTGCGGATTTGGGCTAGGTTTCTTTAGAAATTGTGAGAATCACTGAATCCTCTCCCATTTGATCGCATCAAAAGCAACGGCGCATTTGTCGGGTGCGACGTTATTGATTTCCTCAGGTGTATGTTTATATGCCAATTTCTATATCTGATTACCTGAAACCTCTCAAAGCCGAGATCCCCAAACATAGCATCCACTTAGGTTTGTTTCTAGTTCCCAACATGCATTTGTGGGGACATCACTTTCGGCGGTTGTTACGAAATGAGAGTAATAACCACTTTCGACACCAGAGCAGTACCATCTCTGCAACTCTCGTATATTGTTGGTAACGGCGGCGTTTGGTTTGTAATAGTTCCCGACGGGCTGAGTTCCACATGGAGCCAGATAACCAAGATCACCAATGTATTGATACCCTCCATGGCTTATCCAGTAATTATATTCTTGACTGTACTTTATGGTAAGAAAATGATCATAGCTATCTAGATGGGTATTTTGTTTCCAAAACTGACTTACAATAGCTCCGCCGCCTGGCCAATAATCTCCCGAATATAAATAGAATATGGGCTCTTGATGGTCGAGCCTAAACCAACTACATGAGGATGGTGGAGAAGCAGAATTTGAATAGCACCTATTTGCAAAAGAATACCATCCGAGAGGTTCATCATTCCAAAACCTATAAACAGGTATCCAGCATGATTCTAGCTCATCTACTGTCCCGTCTCCATCGTCGTCAACACCGTTGCATATTTCTTCTTGTATATCGCAGGAGAAACTATAATTACAGGTAGAATCGTTCAGGGCACAAACTTCCGTAGAGGAGCAGTCATCTTCGGGAAACCAATCTTTCCAAGCCCCATAGCTTCCAGAGCAACTGTTGCTGCCACCTGTACAGTATCGATCTTTACTTCGCACGCCAACGTTATTTCCGCACGCTGTTCCCCAAGGGCAGCCATACTCGGAAATAGCATCAATCTCACAAACGTAGGACGAAGATCGATAATTGCATCCGTCGCAGCAGTCACCCGAAGAACATTCACAATCGCATTCAGAAGCATACGAACACCATACGGAATCGTCGTCCGTTCCACATTTCTCCGTTCCGCTACACCACTCGACTTCCTGCCAGCTTGTGGCCATGACAGATCCATCGCAAGATACTGAATACCCAGAGCATTTCTGTATGTAAATCATCTCTTCCCCATCGTCACCACATCCAGATCCTTCACAGCGGTATTTTCGATGGTGATCGCTGTTACAAGTTCGGGAGGATGAGTAGTAGTTGCAACCATCGCAACATAGACCTGATGAGCATTCACACGAAGCTAAGCAGGTAACGCTCAATCCGTCACGATTCCAATCTTCCATCCACGAGAACAATCCTGCAAATCTCCCTTTGAAATTATACACAACCAATTCTAAACCTTCTTCACCAACGGCTTGACAAGAGAAGTACTCGTCATTGACATTGAATGAAGCGCAAATCCCAGGGGAAAGTAGTATTACTGTATTCTCACGCCCTGGGTCAAACCAATTTGATTCAGTAAGGTGTTCGAAAAGCTCGGCAATATTAGAAACATAAAGATCATCTCCCAACCTTTCCCATACACTTCCACTAAAGTTAATGATGGACAATGGTTGGTCAAAAACAGTATTGTGATGATTTTGAGTTCGACAGGATATCACGTCACAAACGTTGGCAACGAGATCGGCATCAAATTGAAGAAACCAGTCAATCACTGTTCGACTTGCCAAAATAAACGCCCCATGCACTGGAAGTCTGTCGTCAAGTTCTCGGAATAGTTGCAGGTATTTGGTATTGATAATATGGCCAACAACAGAAGTGAAGCCTCCAATTATCGACTCCTCCCATGTTTCCTCTGAAACATAGTCTCCCCTAAAGTCGACATACTTATTTTCTCCAACCCTCATTGATATCGAAGAAACGAACTGACGATCCATCGACATTTCGATAGAGTTGATGTCGGTGGGCAGCAAATCGATGATTGTTCTAAAGCGATCCAGTAAAGCAACCAGTTTGTGGATTTTTACTCCCAGGCCAATCAGGGGAGGATATCCAATTCCCACAGCATAGCAAGCCAGTTCAATAGCGGTAAGTCCACTACATGTATTGGTTAGCAACATATCTGCAGTATCGAGCCTTCTCATAAGATTAGAAAACCAGTATTCAACTTCAAGGTAATCTTGAGCAGCTTTTCCTGTCGCTGGCCTTTCACCATGAAGCTGAGTCGAATCTAGAAGATCATATATGCCAGCGTACTTTATGGCCTGCCATGCTGTCGCTAGTTCGGTTTCACCTTGCAAGGATTTAATATCTGCAACAATTGAACTACTTAGTTCCGCTGTAATTCGTAAATATTCTCCAATCAGGTTTGCTTCGTCTTCTGAGAAAACACCGAATTCACTTTTTAGGTCTTCTACGGCATCAGACAGCATTGTATCCAACTCGGTCGTCCTTGCTTCAACCGTATTTGCAAACTCTACAGGTGTTGGTGCAATTGCGGTAGAAGATAGGACTTCAAAAACAACGGTATTCGTTCGCTGGTCAGATTCAATGAAATGGATAGATAATAGGTGATTGGTCGGATCAATTGGTGGCACCATGAAAGTCAATGATCCTTCTTTAACCTCGTACGGTATCAGGGCTAAGTCGCCCAGTAGCACGATCAAAGGGAATTTTGGTTGAATTGATGAATGTGTAACCATTACAAAATGGCCAGGTTCGGCTTGGGAAGGATTAAGTATTGGGTTTTGTCCATTCTCCACAGGAATAGTCCGACAGGATTCACCATCGAAATATTGGTTTGTAGGACATTCGCAATACCCAACACCTGATATTTCAATACATTCTCCATCAGCACAATCTGTGGTTTCACATCCGTTATATTGGAATTCCTCACATAACCCCGTTTCCCAGTTACATTCACCAATTCCGCAATCATTCGGTTCGCACCAGCCTCCGCAGCCATCGGGGCCGCACTCGCGGTTGGCGCAATCTGCGGTACAGGCATGGACACAACGAGTGTTGCTTATCGCCGCCTGAGAATGATCTCTGTTTATGTATGCCCTTGAAAACACTATTGACCATGCGTAACTGCTGTATGTGGAGGAAGACCAATATTCTCCGCATGATCCCCATTCTGTATTTGTCGTTAAAGATAAATCCGGGTCAAAGTAGCATCCTCCGGCAGGCCCTTCGTTTTCATTACAGCCATTGCAATTCTGCTCTTGATAACATGAAGACGAACAACCATCGACAACGCCACAAGGACCATCCGGCACAGTCTCCTCGCAATCTCTAATTAATGTACGAAGCTGATTGATCGTCGGCAAGGTCCAACTGGTCAAACCACCTAACTCCAAGTTATCACAGTAGCTGTTTCCTGTCGTCCAATTTTGGGCAGACTGAACCGGTGGGTCCTGCCAAATCAGCTTCGTCTCCGGATCAAACCAGCACCAGCCGTTAGGAGACCAGGTACGTTGGCTGACTAAAGGATTGCACTCTTCGCATGGATTGTTGGAGTTCGGATCTCCGTCCGCGTGTTCAACTCCCGCTATGAGGCAAGAAGTCGGCGGCACACAAATGCCACCGATGCAGGTATCGGTGCCAGTGCAGGCGGGCTCGCAGACGATGTCACGGGCGCAACGGAAACCTGCTAAATCGATTGCGCTATCGGGGGGTTCCCATCCCTGTGCGGAAGAGCGGGTGCCGCCCGTGTCACTCGAATATGTGCCTCCGCGAACTTTTCGATAATCGCAGTTTCCTCCTAGCCAAGCCGACCCGTCGCTGGGCGCACCGTCATAGTTAGCGTGAGGACAGTCATCCACCCATTCTGAAACGTTGCCTGTCATATCGTATAACCCGAAAGTATTGGGATCTTTCGTTCCGACCTGATGGGTTCTGTTTTCGCTATTTGCGCCATACCAAGCTATGTCGCCTATACAACTAGAATTATCTCCGCAATAATATTTCGTTGTCGTTCCTGCCCGAGCGGCATACTCCCATTCCGCCTCACTCGGCAGTCTCCCGCCAATAGACTCGCAGAACGCCTTGGCCTGGTTCCAGTCAATCGTTTCGACGGGGCAATCGCCACCGCAGGTGGAGAATTGGCTTGGTAGCTTCCCCGTAATTGCAAAATATTGGTCTTGGGTGATCTCGGTTTCTGTCATCTTGAAGGCAGAGACATTGACAGCATGACGAGGGTTTTCGACCTCGTGATATGAACTTCCAGAAGGCTCGCATTCTGTATCCCCCGGGGAGCACCCCATATGAAACGCGCCGGAGGGGATGGTCTTCCACATGACGCCAGCTTGTGCACATTGACCTTGCGAGTTGCAGGATAATCCATCCCCGCAGGTGCCGCAGCTACCTCCGCAGCCGTCGTCACCACATTGCTTGCCTTGACATGAACAAACATTGCGGGCACAGCGAATGCCAAGGGCGTAAGCCATGTGGCCGGAACTTACCTTATTCCGGGTCGAGGAACGCAAGGACCAGGGGAGGCTGCTGCTCCAGGAGCCGCCGCGCTCCGAGCGGTTCGAGCAATCACCCCCTGACCACACTTCACCCGTTGACGGAGCTCCGTTGTAATCGGCATGCCAGCAATCCTCGGTCCATTCCCAAACGTTGCCCAGCATGTCGTAAAGGCCAAAATCGTTGGGCGTCCTCTGCCCCACAGGATGGACTGTTTCACCCGAGTTAGCCCAATACCAGGCGATACCGTCAAGGCAGGAAGAATCATTCCCGCAGTAGTACTTCGTTGTCGTCCCAACCGTTGTCTCTGCCCGGGCTGCATACTCCCACTCAGCTTCACTCGGGAGCCTTCCTCCTGCCCCTTCGCAGAATTCCTTGGCTTGAGTGTAGGTGATGTTCTCCACCGGGCAATCGGGACAGGCTTCCGCGATATTAGGCGGTTGGAAATAGCTTGGATTATCTCCTTGTATTGCTTGGTACTGAGCCTGCGTGATTTCCATTTCCGTGATTTCAAATGCAGCAATATTAACGATATGTTGAGGCTGTTCGTTGAGGTTACATTCCGTATCTGGGTCCGAGCAACCCATTTTAAACGTACCGGAAGGGATGGATTTCCAGGTTAGACCGGCTTGCGTACATTGGCCTTCGGAGTTGCAGGTAAGCCCTTCTCCGCAGACCCCACAGCTATTCCCGCAGCCATCGTCGCCACATTCTTGGTCCTGGCCGCAGATGCAGGATTTGACGAGGCGGAAGCCTACACTATTTTGGCGGTCGCTCGGTGCGTCGTCATGACGGCAGGCGGAGCGAGCGCCCCGTGCATTGCCATCCCAGCCGCCACCGCGATATACCCTGGTAGTTCCCGATTCCACACCGGCCGGATCTTCCACTGTTCCTGGATAAGATGTATCATATATATCCCAAACCCACTCGTATATATTACCGCTCATGTCGTACAATCCCCAGGCGTTCGGAGCTTTGCCGGCGGCGGGTTGGGTTCCGCATTTCGAAAACCCTGGATGCCCGCTGCAATCTACCCAACCCTCATAGCTCACTTCGCTGTTTCCGCAATACCACCCGATTATTTCCAAATTTATATCTGTAGGAAAACATCCATTGTATGAAATCAGGCCATTGTAAAACGCCGTCGTTTTTCCTGCCCGAATCGCATACTCCCACTCCGATTCCGTTGGCAACCTATACCCTGGACAATCCTGTGGCTTTTCATATTGGTTTTTAAGTGTGCAGGAGAAGTTCGGCTGTGTCCCTGTGCAGTCGTAGCATTGAGCAAATCTGTATTGTAGAGACAAGGCATTCGCAAATGCCAGCGCCTCGTGCCAGGAAACCTGTTCCACCGGACAAGTCAGCCCGCAGGAGGCGAAATAGCTCGGGTTGTACCCCATCAGCGAGTTGAACTCAGCCTGTGTTACTTCCGTTTCTTTCATTATAAATGGTATTGTCAGCGTTGCTTGGTGCTGTGTCTCATCACTTCCACGATGAGGTTCATCGCCTGGTGACCCCATCATGAAGCATCCCGACGGAATCTTGCACCAGCCATCGGAACAATCCGCGATTACCGGGGGATGGGCGCAAGTGGGGTCGCCGGAACAGACTCCCCCTACCTTGCAAGTATCGGGGGCGGTTGCGGGATTCTCATCATCGCATTCTTCATCATTCTCCAAAACCGTCCAAATAGTCGGGCTAGACAGATCGCACATCTGGCAGGAACCGTTTCCTGTCGTGCTTTGCTTGTCTCCAGGAGAGTAGCAGGCTCCGGAAATAAAACAGCCCGAGTACGCGTTGATAGTGCAACTGCCGTTGAAGCATCTGTCTTCCGTGCAGGCATGCCCAAGTTCGCAAGAGTTGGCATTGTCATTTTGAGATACGCAGGTCCCTCCTTGGCACATTTCATCCGTACAAGGATTTCCGTCATCGGTCACGGCGCAAGCTGCGCCATCGGCATTCGTCCAGCCGGAGGCCCAAGCTCCCGGGTCGCATAAAATGCAGCCATCCGTATCTCCAAAATCGTTTTCATCGCGACAGGCACCATCGATCAGGCAGGTATGGTCAATCAGTTGATTATGAGTACATTGTCCCTGGTTATTGCACAGGTCCTTGGTGCACCCCAAGTTATCGTCAGCGCAGTTTTCGCCATTGTGCGCGCCGAGATCGTGCCGACAGGCATGTGTCGCCGGATTGCAATCAGGCTCAGAGCACTCAAGACCATCATCCGACCAATCGGCGCAGCCGGCGAGAGTGACACAGTCCACGCATGCGCCCGAGAAGCATTGATCCTGCGATCCGCAACTGGTCCCGTCGGTGCTGTCGCTAAACTCGCAAGCATGGCCGGCGCTGCAAACGCGATCCGAACACTCGTCGGTTCGCCCATTCCACAGCAGGTCGGAACAACCGGCGGTATCGAGGCAATCCAGACATACTCCGGAGATGCACTGATCCTCGGAACCACATTCCGTGCCATCCGAGGCATCAAGGAATTCGCATGTGTGATTCTCTCCGCAGACCCGCTCCGAGCACTCTTCTTCCTTGCCTTTCCAGCTAAAATCCGCGCAACCGGAAGCATCCTGGCAATCTTCGCATGTCCCATCGACGCATTGGTCGGAAATCCCGCAAACCGATCCATTTGGCTTCTTACCGTCCTGCGGGCAATTGTCATGAACACCGTCGCAAGATTCCGCCAGATCGCAGTCATCAAGCGCCGGCCTGCAAGGAACGGTGGATTTCTGGTCAACCGGACAGGCCGCCGATGATCCGGTGCAGGTTTCGGCCAGATCGCAGTCACCGACCGAATCCCTGCAAACCATGCTGCTATCTTTGAAAGTGTCAGCCGGACATTCCGCCGAATTGCCGGAGCAGTATTCGGGTTTGTCGCAGTTGCCAGCCGGCGGACGGCAGATTCGAGCGATTCCGTCGAAATGGCAACTGTCCGAACAGCAGGCTCCCGCGCTGCAATCGCAGGGGAGGCAATCGGGATAACCCAGGTGGCCTTCCGAGCATTCGCTGCAACCCTCTCCCGCATAGCCGGCATCGCAGTAACACTGTCCATCGGCTGGGTGACAGTCGCCATGTCCTGAACACTGTACTCCCACACTGCCAACACACGAGCCTGAGTCGCAGAAATCGGGATAGGTGCAGGGATTTCCATCATCGCAGGCCTTTCCTACAGGGGAAAGGCAGTTGTTGCTCGTTTCGTTGCATGTGTTGTTGCACGCATCGCCCGTCGCGCAGGGATCGCCGGAGTGCAAGCATTCTCCCGATCCGTTGCAGGCCTCCACGCCATTGCAGAAGAGGCCATCGTCACAGGAGGTCGTATTCGGAGAGTGACAGTTGGCCGCTGTCTCGTTGCAAGTATTGTTACAGGCGTCGCCCGCAGCGCAGGGATCGCCGGAATGGGTACAGATGTCGTTTGTCTCGTCGCAGTCCTCGTTTCCGTTGCAGTACAATCCATCGTCGGGGCAGGGAGTGCCCGCGTGGACGCAAGCCCCGGAACCATTGCAAGTGTCCGAGCCATTGCAGAACAGACCATCCTCGCATGAGGCCATGTCTGGCGAGAAGCAGTCGTTCTCAGTTTCGTTGCAAGTGTTGTTGCAGACATCCCCCGAGGCGCACGGATCGCCCGCATGGACGCAAACACCGGAGCCGTCGCAGGTGTCCGCGCCGTTGCAAAAGACGCCGTCGTCGCACGATGCGGTGTTCGGCTTGTTGTCGTGGACGCACTCTCCCGCTTGGCACACGTCGTTGGTGCAAGGATTACCATCGTCGGGACAGACTCCTCCTTGGTTGATTGGCTGACCATTCACACAGCAGAAGCCGTCATCTTCGCAAGCTGGCCCCCCCTGGCAGATACCGTCTTGGCACCTGTCATCTTGTGTCAACGGGTCGCCATCGTCGCACGGCGTGCCGTCGGGATAGTTACGGTAGGCGCATCCATCGGCGTCTTCGGAAGAAAGCGTACAGGAATCAATGGTGCAGGTGTTAGCGTCGTCACACGTTTCAGTCGTTTGCCATGCATTGTCCGTGCAAAGCCAGTGCTCGGGGCCATTGCAGGTTTCCATGCCATTGATGCAAGGCTCGCAGCCGCTCGTCGTGCAGAAAGTGCCCTGCGCGCACGTCTCCAGCGCTCGCCAGGAACAAAGCGCATCGCATTTTTCACGGTTGCGGGCGTCGGCGCACTGGATTTGCCCCGGCTGGCAGAGATCGGAATCCGGCGGACAGCAGCCGGGGTAGGTGCAAGGAGTCCCTCGCCCCACCATCTCGCGCGTGACAACTTGTCGCCCGGTTTCGTCCTCACGCTCAAAAACAAGGGAAACCTGATCGATCAGTACATCGACCTGAGTCGGATGAAAGACTGCCGTCAGATCATAGCTGGCATAGGCCGCGATGGTTTGCCGTCCGGCAGGACAGTTCAGCGTGAAGTCGATATCCTCCGTATGCGAGCAATCCCGAAGGACCATCGGGAAAGGACAAAGGTTCTGAATATGAAACCTGTCGTTAACGCGGTCGCGGTTATAGTAAGCCTCACCGAAATCGAGCGGATTGGGTTCCACAATAATTCGGCAGTCGGCGACTTTGCCCGTGACGGTCAAGTCAAACGCCCCGCTTTCCTCCAAGCAGGAAGAAGTCCAGTTTACCGTGACGGTGCCAGTGTACTCTCCGGGTAAATCTTTCTCGCGGAAGCGCAGAATGCAACCCTTTTCTTCCCCCGTACCCAGAAGGAAACCTTTAGCGGTCAATTCATTTGAATCGCAATCGCTCCATTCAAAATAATTCGTAAAATCGTCGCTGAGCGTCAATCTAATCCAAATCGGAGCATTGTCCGTTGCTTCGCCAAGATTTTCCAACTTGACGGTCAAGGGATCGGCCGCGATTCCCGGCATGATTTCTTCAAAAGAAATTCCCTCGCCACCGGTAATTACGACATCGTCGACGGTCAAGCGGAGGTTGGGCACGCCTTTGCATCGCGAAACCAATTTGATCCGCTTGGATGGACAACTGTCGTCTGTTTCAATCACCAGCAAGGCATCGTCGTGGCTCAGATCGGCATCCTGCGGTACGTAGGTGATCGTCACTGTCAGCGGCGAAGCCTTGGAAATGGATTGGTTCAGCACTTCATGACAGGCTCCCTGAACCAGGGTGCTGCAGTTCTCGGTGGTTATCGAGTACTCATTAGTTTCATCGTCGTCGAAAATGGCGATAGATTTGATCGTGCGGGGGACATCGGAAATGATGGTAAAAGACCGAGTCCCGCTGTCGCCAGCGGCCACCGCTCCGAAATCCAGTTCTTCCGGCACCTCGATATCGTCACTACACGCTGATTCTTCCTCGCCGCTTTCCGCTTCCTCCGTCTCCTCATCGCCATCGACCGGCGGAAGCTGCTCTTCTTGCTCGGCATCCGTGAGGGGTTTTGCACCTGGCAAATCATCCGAACAGGCGGAGGAAAGCACCAAGACAAGCAAGAGCATCGCGAGCAAGGACGTTGGCCGCATCTCGATTCTCCTATTCCAGTCCATTATCCGTTGAGCGACGCAGAAGAGTGCCAAGCCGATGAGGTATCACTGAAGCTGTTTTCGTTGCCGCTACTGTCACAGGTTTCTGAAATGATTCCGGTAAGAATGATTTCACTAGGAACAAGGCTCTATCCTGGTTCCCCACCGCCTATTCCTCAGTCGGCGACAGCACGCGTCCACGCCCTCGTCTAATCAAGCGAGAACGTCTGTCGATTCGTTTTTGGCAAGTTTGGTGAATATCGCCTACGGGCTGATATAACGCCAGTTTTTCGATTAATGCAAATGAATTAATTTCAATCTTAGCCTTTCCCTGGGGAGGCCAAAATGTGACTCAAAAAGAGGAAATGCCTTGTCGTTTCTCCCTTTTCCGATTGACAAAACACTCATTTGAGTGTTTATTGATCCGGAGAGGTGAGTGATGCCCAGAGCGTCGCACGAGGAGATATTCGAGTTCGTCCGCCGGCAGATCGTCGCCGGCACGCCGCCGACCATCCGCGACGTGCAACGGCATTTCGGCTTCCGCAGCTGCGCCTCCGCCCGCCAGCATCTTGACCTCTTGGTGGCCGAGGGGCGGCTGGTGAAGGTGGGCGGCGTGGCACGCGGCTACCGCCTGCCGGATGATCCGGGAAACCGTCCTGCCGCCCACGTCCCCATTGTCGGCCGCGTTCAAGCCGGTCCTCTCTCGCTGGCCGTGGAAGAGATCGAAGGCTACGCGGTTGTGGAGACTTCCGAGCCTGACGAGCTGTTCGCGTTGCGGGTGAAAGGCGACAGCATGCGCGAGGCGGGCATCCTCGACGGCGATCTGGTCATCGTGCGCCGGCAGGACGACGCCGACGACGGGGCCATCGTCGCGGCGCGCGTCGTCGACGAGGCCACCGTCAAGCGTTTGCGCAAGCGAGGCCGGTTTGTCGAACTGCACCCCGCCAATCCGGAGTTTCAGCCCCTCCGTTTGGCGGCCGAAGAGGTTTCGTTACTCGGGCGCGTGGTGGAAGTTCGCCGTCAGCTTTGAAACACACACCAACGGGTGCTGGCCATGTCTGCAACTTTGGAACGGCACAACTACCTTATCGGCACCAGCGGCTACTCCTACACGGAATGGATCGAGGCCGGCGTCTACCCGCGCGGCACGAAGACGGGCAAGATGCTTCCCCTCTACGCGCAGCGCTTCCCCGCCGCCGAACTCAATTTTACGTGGTATCAGATGCCGACGGCGGAAACCATCGAACGCCAACAGCGGCAGGCCCCGGAAGAGTTCCAGTTTGCGGCTAAGCTGACTCGCAGTCTGACGCATGAAGTGGACCCGCAGGTGTGGCGGGAGCAGGCAACCAAGTACCGCGACGGCATCGCGCCGTTGCTGCAATCGCGGCAACTGGCCGCCGTGCTGGCTCAGTTTCCCCCCGGCTTCGACCGCTCGCTTTCCCATCGCCGTTATCTGGCGGACCTGTTGGGCAGTCTGGAAGGCTTGCCCCTGGCCGTGGAGTTTCGCAACGACTCCTGGGTAAACGACCGTGTCTTTGCCGATCTGGAACGGCGGCGCGTGTCGCTGGTGACGGTGGACGCGCCGAATCTGCCGGGGCTTTTTCCCGCGCTGGACGTCGTCACCAATCCCGAGCTGCTTTACGCCCGCTTCCACGGCCGCAACGCCAAGGGCTGGCGCTCGGGCAACATGCAACAGCAGTTCGATTATGACTACTCGGACGAAGAACTGGAAGGCTGGGTCATGGAAAAGTTGGCCAAAATGGCGGAGCGGGCGCGGCGGGGCGTGATCTTTTTCAACAACCACGTCCGGGGCCAAGCGCCCAAGAACGCCCGCCGTCTGGCCGAATTGATCGAACAGGCGGGCTTGGCGGGAGGCTAGGATGCGCGAACGGCAAATCCTCCACCTCAACGTCGCCGATTTTGCCGTAGCAGTGGAGCGGCTTGTCGATTCCCGATTGCGGGAGCGGCCCGTGCTCATTGCTCCAGCGGGTGCGGCCCGCTCGGCTGTCTTCGATATGAGTGAGGAGGCGTTTCGTTCGGGGGTGCGCAAGGGAATGGCGCTCAACCGCGCCCTCAAGCTCTGCCGCGACGCGGCGGTCCTGCCGCCCCATCCCGACCGTTACGAGCGGGCCATGCGGGAGTTGCTGACCCGGACCCTGCCCTATACGCCCTTGATCGAGCAGACCGACACCCAAGGGCACCTGTTTCTCGATCTGAGCGGTACGAGCCGGCTTCACGGCCCGCCGCCGGACGTGGGCTGGAAGCTGCGGCGGGCAATCAAAGCCGAGATCGGCCTCAATCCCATCTGGTCGCTCGCTGCCAACAAGCTGGTGGCCAAGGCCGCTTCACGGCTGGTCAAGCCGACGGGGGAATACATCGTCGGCGGCGGGGAGGAAGAGACATTTCTGCGCCCGCTGCCCTTGCAGATTCTCCCCGGTCTCGAACGGGACGACCTCACACGCTTTCGGGAGTTCAACCTGACCCGCGTTGCGGAAGCGGCGAAACTCACGCCCGCCCAACTGGCAACGGCTTTCGGTCGGCGCGGGGCTTATCTGCATCAGGTCTTGCGCGGCGTGGACGACTCGCCCGTGCTGCCCGTGGGAGAGAAACCGCCCGTGGTGACGGCCGAGCATGTTTTCGGCGAACGCAACGGCCTCCTCCGCCGACTTCGCCAGCTTCACGCCGCCTTGGAAACCGTTCTTGAATGTCCCCTTGCCGCGCCCACCGGCGTGGATCTGGGACTTGACGACCGCGAGTTTGTGGCCGCCGCCGAAGATCTTCTCCGCCGCCAGGCGGGCTTCGGCGATGGTCTTGCAGGGTTGGCCCTGGGGCACGGCGACGCCGTATTG